>CAYHEJ010000011.1:0-10642 GCA_964355625.1 uncultured Gammaproteobacteria bacterium | reverse complement strand
TTCTTGGCGTCGTATTGTTACACGAATCATTTACCCTATGGAAAGCAATAGGACTGATACTCACATTTGCCGGAGTGGTGCTGTTAGGTTTTCAGATACCACGTAAGAATAGCGGATCAATCCGACTGCTCGCCGGCGTACCGTATGCATTAATCTCGGCAATCGGTACAGGAATCTATCTTTTTGCCGTTGCTATTACTTCCCGCATGGACGGATGGTTTTTAACCGCTCTATTTATCCGAGTCGCTATAGCAATGACTTCATGTATAGTCCTACTCACTCGAAAATATGATTTCTCTCTATTATCCAAAAAAACTCCGTGGGTGTTGCTCGCACTTGCAGCCGCAGTTGACGTCGGGGCATTTTCACTCTATAACTACGCAATTTCACATTATGAAGTTTCTACTATTACCATCATAACCGCCGCGCAATCTGCGATTGTCGCGCTTCTGTCATGGAGATTTTTGAAAGACAAACTCAACTCACAGCAAATATTCGGATTGTTTGTCGTAGTAGCAGGACTTGTCAGCCTCCAAATGCGCTAGATTGTACTTCCTTGACGACAACCTCAAACTCTACGCATTTACGTTTGGGTAGAATGTATGAACAATTTCAATCTTTTTCCTGTCCGGAAAAACTTACTGGTTGTCTTTCACGACGCTCGCGGCGCAAATCGTCAAGTTCTTCTACTTCTTTTTTATACCTTTCTAATGCATCTTGCAGACCGGGAACTTTTTCAATTAACGCAATAAGGGGTTCGGCATCCGTTAATTTACCAAGTGCTTTTGCATTAGATGAATCTTTTTCTAATACTCCTAGCGCTACCATTTTTTGCCCTACCAATTTATTGTAAGGCTCTACGGCACGATCTGCATTTTTTAAAAAATCTGCAAGAACTTTGTATTGCCCGCTTTGATAGTAATCCCTTCCGTCTATACTGACTATATCCATACTAAAGCGATATTATTATATTTAGGCAGTGAAGTCCATTTTTTTACTCCAAACTCCTCCACAAAATCTTACATGCGTAGGTTTTGTAGGGTGTCCATTTGGCAATAATTTTTTCTATTTGTTTTCTGGTCGGTTCTTTTTTAAATCCGTATAGTTTTTGGATCGCACGGCGAAGGCCGACATCTCCGTGGGAAAACACGTCCGGCCGGCCCAGTGAAAACATGAGAAACATTTCCGCGGTCCACGGCCCAACACCGTTGAGTTTCACCAATTCCCCAATAACATCCTCATTGGATTTCGTTTCAAGTGCCGAAAAATCAATGGTTTTTTCTTCAAAACTTTTCGCCAAATCCTTGATAAAACGAACCTTGGACCACGACATGCCAACTCCTCGAAGCTTATTTTTATCGATGCTTAGAATCGTTCGGGGAGTTAATTTTCTGTCTGGAAATACATCTCTCAAACGATTAAATATTGTTGTACCTGCTTTCTCGGATAACTGCTGATTAATGATCGCTTCACAAAGATCAGAAAAATAATCGGTAGTTTTATTGATCGAAATCTCCCCTTCCAGCCGAATAAAAACAGCGAATAATATCGGATCGACCCGAGCGAAATGGTCTTTGACGTGCTTTTCCATGCTTGATATTGTAATCGAGTAACGGATACAATAAAAGCATGAACATACTTTTGGTCTACGCGACAAATTCCGGCACGACGATGACAACCGCCCAAACCGTTGCGGATAAATTAACGGCGAAGGGCCATCAAGTCACGATGAAAGAAGCGCGGGATACCACGCCTGAAGATTTCTCTTCTCCGCAAGCAATTCTCTTGGGTTCACCAAGTTGGGATTTTGAAGGGAAAGAAGGAATGCCCCATGAAGACTGGATCCCGCTCATGGAAAAAATAAAAACACTCACGCTTGAAAATAAACCATTCGCGGTGTTTGGATTGGGAGATTCTTCGTATAAACATTTTTGCGGATCCGTGGACCACATGGAAGAACTTGTAAAAACTATGAAAGGAAAACTAGTTGTTCCATCCCTTCGCATCGATAAATTCTACTCCGACCAGACGGGAAACATGGATAAAATTAATGCCTGGGCAGATGGCGTCATCACGGCTCTCGGATGAAACGTTCGCCCGCCGTATGTTTTATAAAATCACCTTCGTCAAATTAGACGTATCCGCAGATGAATGGCTCCGCTGTTTTCACACGATTCTGGAAGTCAGCTCATCGTTTACCATACATATTTTATCCGGAGGGAAAAAAGTCGGTTTTATTATCGAAAGCAGTAAAAAGCTTGATGTACTCAATAGCCGTCTTACGCCGCTCTATCTTTCAGATGATTTGACGGATCAGGAAGAAAAAGAGCTTAGCTCACTTCGATCCGGATTTGGCAACATGCCAAACGTCATCAAACATCCGCTCTTTGAATATTTAGAACTCAACAATTTGAAATTCCGAAATATCTATCGTCTGAGTTTCACGATCAATAAATACAATCCGTTGTGGCTTTTTCCCATGATCTCCATTGACTTTGAAAAAAATGGAGATCATAAACACGCCACCGGTTTTAGCCCGCTCCACATCAACTCGTTTCTCGCCTTTGATTTAACTCAATCGATAAGCGCCGAGGTAGAAAAAGTCAAACCGGTTCTAGCTACAAGTAGTGCGGCATTTCAACTGTTTCCCACAGGAATTCTTAAAGGCAAATCAAACCAAAAAGGATCATTTTCGATCCGTTCCTATGATTTTTGTCGGCACAGTTTAATTTTGGGCCAAAGCGGCAGTGGAAAAAGTTATCTCCTCAAACTGATGATTGAAGATATTCAACGCTATAACACATCCGATTATTGTGTTGTACTTATTGATCCTCATGCCGGCTTAGAGTCACTTCTTCGCGTTGACTCAAAAAGAGCGAGAATCGATTTTAAACAAACAGCAACAAATTTATTCGTCAACATCGGTCAACCGGCTTTATCAACAGAGCTTACCATCGATTTATTTTCCACGGTTATAAATGTCCATGAAAATCAAAATTTGGAGCGCGTACTGAAGTTCGCCCTCATCGCTCTCTACAATAATAACACAATGACCGTTGTCAATCTGAAAGATTTGCTCACAGACAGTGTCAAAAGAAAGGACCTCTTAAGCACCCTATCCGATCGATCGATTCTCCAATTTTTCGACACGGAATACCAGCAACTCTATACCGGACAGTATGCCACGGCCGTGCTACCGATAATCAATATACTTTCTGAGCTTCAATTCATCGACAATGCTCCGACAACCGTGGATCTCGTAAAAACACTCAATGATAATTTTTTGGTATCGGTTCCCATTAAACAAACGGAACTAGGAAGTAATATTACCCATATCATCGGCGGGGCTTTAATCCAGCAGATATTTACCATTATGCAGGCCGGACTCGTAAAGAAAAAAGTTATTTTAATGATCGATGAAGTTTCTATCGTACAAACCCCATCACTGACCCACATCCTTTCGGAATCGAGAAAATTTAATTTAACGCTTATTTTAGCGCAGCAATATCTCATGCAGGTTACGGCTCCGATTCTCCAGAGTATATTTGCCAATATGGTCAATTACTTCTGCTTCAAACTCTCCCGCGATGATGCCGAGATAGTTGCTAGAAATCTTAATTTTGAGATTGATGAATTTTTTCTTACCAATAAAAATGACCAGCGCGAAATACTGGAATTGGGGATTCGGATTTTAACCGAACTCAATCCGCGGGAGGTGATCGCCAGAGTTTTAGCGAAAGATCAGTATTATCCGCCCTTTAAATCAAAAACAACGGGTGGTACAGTATAAGGGAGGTTTATATGAATCAGGTATTCGATCAAATTTATACAAAAGTCTGGAACGAAGTATTTGCCGGAATAAAGCCGCTTGACCAGGAGGCGTTTAAAAACGTGTATACAAAAGATATTCAACTGCCAAAGCAATTTGCCTGCGCACTGAGTGGTACGCCTGTCTATAGTGGTACGGAATATGGATACAAAAAGTTCATGAGCCAGGAAGAAAATAAAAAACGCATGAATACAGATAATTTTATGGAACCGAGATCAGATATTCCAAACTTTGCGGGGCTCCTGGGTCTCATGAAAAACCGGTCCCTCTTCCGTGGAAGCAGAAGTATTAATTCAGAGCTGGTTGAAGAGTCCGACGATATTTATTCATCTAGCTATATTTATCAATCCACGCATATTTATAGTTGTCAAAAAGTCATGTACTGCTACAACACAAAAACGTCAGAGTATCTCCTTGCATCAAAAGGCAGTGGGGATTGCTCGTTTGGAATACGGATTATGGATTCAGGGAACACTTCCAATTCATTTGACGTGCATTGGTCCGGCAAATGCGCGCACACGTATTTTTCCCACGATTGTTATGATCTGCGGGATTGTATGTTTTGCTTTCACATCGTCTCCAAACAATATTGCATCGGGAACATGCAATTTACTGAGGATGAATACAAAACGATGAAGGAAAAATTACTCAAAGAATATTTCGCACAACTCGCTTCTTCCAACGCCTTTGTTTCGATTAACCAGCTTTAGCTTCAAAAGGGGAGGCCTTAAAGGGGTCACCCTGATACCAGCGAGAGCCAATAAAGACTACCACTTAAAATGCGCGAAAGCGCGGTTGGCGTCGGCCATACGGTGGATGGTATTGTGGCGCTAAAATACTTTTCTCTCATTCAAATTTCTGAAAGACTAGTAAATCAATTACAGGTTTCCTCATCCAATGTTGTTCCACAGGCTCAACTGATGTATATGGCATAATGGATGGAACTATATTACATATCCGAGGAGAAAATATTTCTACCAGCGGCACATGTTGCAAAAAGGTAACTTTTTTTAGTGCATCTTCTGTGGCTTGTGTAATGGCTGTCTGTAGATAATAGACATGTGGTTCGACAAACCTCTGACCGTACGCCTTTTCCAGTATCCACCCATTGTCCTCAAGTTGATCGCATAGTTCCTGAACAGTATATTCATGTAGATTGGGGGTGAACCACTTTCTTCCATGTGGTGAAAATAGCTCTCGGTTAAACGTTGCTAAAACCATTCGTGCATCGACTCTAGCAACTCTATGAAGATCATCGAATAGTTTGCCGACTCTCTTTTGGTCAATCTGTTCAAGAGCCAAAAGAAACATATTACTGTACCGAAAGAGCCATCACGGAAGGATAGGCCTTCCGTTAGATCACCCTGAATAAGATTAGTTGCACCGTTAGAAAATCCTTCCAGTAGAGCTGCACGATTTAGATCAACTCCGATTGCTAGTTGTCCAGAAAATCCTTTCCAAATTTTACTCAATCCCCAACTGCTACCGCTTCCAATCTCGAGTAATGGAAATTTGAGATTTCCACTACGTAATTGTTTTATCAACCAATGATATCTTTCCACACACTCAATCATTGGACGATAACGTAACTGCGCGAGCGCTTCGTGAGTTTTTGTGGCGTATTGTTCATATTCTCTAAAGGGTGTGTATGTCCGGAATTCTTGCGTCATAACGCCATATTATACATAAAAACAACAACATTTGGATATTACTAGAGTATTTAGTAAAATTACGGCATCATGAATGCAGAACTCCTAACCACGGACTCTTCAGACAGAGAAATTATTATTAGGCAAGCATCGCGCCTCTTTACTTACGTGCGGGACGTTCACTATATGTTGGGTTTAAATGGCGACCCGAAGAAGCTATTTATCGAACACGCCGGCAACTGTACAAGAAAACATCTCTTTTTATTACCACGATTACAAAGTCTTGGATACAGGGTTACCCTCGGTATCGCTGAGTTTAATTGGAGAGACATGCCGATACCTTCCAATATTCTATCTCTTCTAAAAGATCCAATTGATACGCACTTATTTTTGTACGTATCGCGTGGAAATGATGAAATAGTACTTGATGCGTCGTGGGATAAAGGTATGCCGAATGAATTTGTAGTAAACGAATGGGATGGTAGTAATTCTACACCCCTTGGGGTTCCGGCAATTAATATTCGAAAAGAAAATTACACTCTATTTCGTGCCCACGCCGTTGCGGGAACATCCATTGGATTCATAAGAGATTCACTAAACAGAAACCGACCGACCCCTTTTAACGATGCATTTAATAATTGGCTAGGGCGATAACCGTTTAGTTAATAATACTCAGATGAAATAAAAAATTTACCACTTAAAATGCGCGAAAGCGCGGTTGGCGTCGGCCATGCGCTGGACGGTGTCACGTTTCTTGACTGCCTCGCCTTGACCTTTAGCGGCTTCCAAAAGCTCGACCGCGAGCTTTTCTGCAAATGATTTAAATTCTTTGTTTGATCTTTTGCCGGCAAACTGGATAATCCATCGCATCGCAAGAGCAACTCTCCGGTCTCCGCGGACTTCCGTGGGCACCTGATAGGAAGCGCCGCCGACGCGTCTGGCACGGACTTCCATTTTCGGACCAGCGGTATTGATAGCAGTCTCAAAAACTTTAATAGGGTCTTCCCCTTTTTCTTTAATTATATCCAAAGCCCGGTATATGAGAATTTCAGCTGTTCGCTTTTTGCCGCTTTTCATCACACGGTTTATGAAACGCGAAAGAAGCCGATTTCCGTACATCGGATCAGCGGGAAGTAGTATTTTAGTAACGCGTTTTGATCTACCCATATATTATTAATTGGCTGCCGCGGCTGCCGGGCCGGGACTTCCGGCTTTGGCTCCGTAGCGGCTTCTCCCTTGTTTACGGTTTACGACACCTGAAGAGTCATATTTTCCACGGACAATATGATATTTTACACCGGGTAAATCCGGTACTCGACCTCCACGGATAAGAACGATAGCATGCTCTGTAAGCTCATGTCCAATTCCAGGAATATACGCCGTCACTTCCTGCTTGTTCGAAAGACGAACACGCGCGACCTTGCGAAGCGCCGAGTTTGGTTTTTTCGGTGTCATAGTTTTTACCAACACCACCACGCCCCGTTTAAACGGAGACGGCAATTGCTTGGTAAGCCTGTCTTTGGCATTAAAAAATTTCCGCAATGCGGTAGCTTTAATTTTTTTTGCTTTACTATGTCGTCCAAACCGGACTAATTGATTGACTGTAGGCATATTACGCACTCACTTTAGCTCTCTCTGAAGAAACCGGGATAAGTCTGCCGATTATAACGTTTTCTTTGAGTCCCAGCAACTTATCTTCTTTACCCGATAGCGCAGCGTCCGTAAGCACAGTGGTTGTTTCCTGGAATGATGCGGCTGACAACCATGACTCGGTAAACAGCGATGCGCGCGTAATACCAAGCATGATAATTTGCGCAGTCGATGGTTCTCCGCCTTCGGCAAGCACTCTGGCATTTTCATCTTTAAACCTGGTGCGGTCGACAAGTTCTCCCGGCAAAAGCATGGTGTCACCGGATGATTCTATACGAACTTTATCACTCATCTTCCGAACAATAACTTCAAAGTGTTTGTCATGAATCATGATGCCTTGCGATTCATAGACGCGCTGAATTTCGGTAATAAGATATTTTTGCGCGCCGCGTAAACCCCGGACTTGAAGAACTTCTTTGAGATCCAGATACCCTGTGGAAAGCTGATCGCCCGCGGCTACCAAATCACCGTCTGCGACTTTCAGCTCACTTGTGAGAGGAATCATATATTCCCGTTCTTCCGGCGGCTTCATGGCCGTGTTGCGGACGAACACCTGATATCCTTCTTCGGTTTCCTTCACTTCCACTTTTCCTGCAATTTCAGCGAGCGGTGATAAAACACGCGGGGTGCGCGATTCAAATAATTCTTCCACACGCGGCAATCCCTGCGTCACGTCCAAGCCGACAATGCCACCGGCATGCCGCACACGCATAGTCAGCTGTGTACCCGGTTCTCCGATAGATTGAGCGGCGATTACACCCACCGGCGTCCCATGCTGGACATGCGCATTTGTTGAAAAATCGCGTCCGTAGCATTTCGCACACATCCCGACCGGCGCCAAACAGCTGATGGGAGACCGTACGAGTACCATCTCAACGCCATGTTCATCAAGTAATTTTGCATTTTCTTCATTGATTTCTTCACCCGCAGCAATGAGCACTTTTTTACTATTTGGGGCAACCACATCGACCGCGGCAAATCTCCCCAACACACGCATGGTAAAGGCGGCCTGCCGATCTTCTTTGCGATAGACTTCCCATCCCTCAGAAGTACCACAGTCTTCAATTCTAATAATCATATCGTGGGAGACATCGACTAAACGCCGTGTGAGATATCCGGCATCTGCTGTCTTCAAAGCCGAGTCTGTCAGACCTTTTCTGGATCCGCGGGTACTGGTAACGTATTCAAAAATAGAAAGTCCTTCACGGTAATTACTTTTCGTCGGAAGCTCCACAATTTTACCCAACGGATCAACCACCAATCCTTTGATAGCAGACAGTTGCTTGAGTTGATCCTTCGATGCACGTGCACCGCCTGAATCGATAATCATTTTCACCGGATTATCTGCTTTCATACGAGTCCAGGTAATATCAGCAATCCGTTCGGTAACTTCTATCCAAATTTCATTGGAAAGCCGTTTTTTTTCTTCGAGCGTAATCAATCCCTGTTGATAATTTTTATCCACCTCTTTGACTTTATCCTCAGAATCTTTAACAATCGTTTGCTTTTCTTCAACAATCTCACAATCAAACACCGAGACGGAAAGTCCGCCGCAGATAGTCGCACCCATAAAGCCAATGTTTTTAATAGCATCGATAAGCGTGACTACTTCTTCTTTGGTATAGAGGGTTAACGCTTTTGTAATAAGAGATTTAATCGTTGCCGCTTTCACCGAAGTATTTATATACTGAAGCTCGGAAGGCAATGTTTCATTAAACATAACCCTTCCGACAGTCGTTGTCGTCCAAACGCCGTTAATGCGGAGCCGTACCGGTACCCGAAGGGCAACTTTTTCCGATTGATACGCAAAGATTAAATCCTGTTCGTCGCTATACATCGGCATATCTTTGACATCCATGGATTCTCCAGCCACTTCCATCGTCGTGAGGTAATAGCAACCAAGCACCATTTCTTTGTTTGGTACGGTGATCGGAGATCCGTCGGCGGGCTTAAGCAAATTGTGAGTCGGCAACATCAAGTGAATCGCTTCATACTGGCTTTCTTCGGAAAGAGGAATGTGAACAGCCATTTGATCGCCGTCAAAATCTGCGTTATACCCTGCACAGACACACGGATGAATCCGGATAGCTGACCCTTCAATAAGGATCGGATAAAAAGCCTGAATACCCAGCTTGTGCAAAGTCGGAGCACGGTTGAGAAGGACCGGATGATTTTTGGTAATTTCTTCCAATATATCAAAGACTTCCGGCGTTCTCCGCTCAAGGACATTTTTGGCGTTCTTTACGTTTGGAGCGATTCCCCGGACGATAAGTTCCCGCAGTACAAAAGGCTTGAACATTTCAAGCGCCATTTCTTTGGGGATACCGCATTGGGTAAGATTCAATTCCGGTCCGACGACGATAACTGACCGTCCTGAATAATCCACGCGTTTACCCAAAAGATTTTGTCGGAATCGTCCTTGCTTCCCCCGCAACATGTCTGAAAGTGACCGGAGAGGAGCAATCACTGCCCGCGAGCTGGGCCTCTGGGTCACATCAATCAAGCTATCAACTGCCTCCTGCAGCATACGTTTTTCGTTCCGGAGAATAATCTCCGGCGCTCCCAAATCCATCAGGTGTTTCAGTCTATTGTTGCGGTTAATCACCCGTCGATAGAGATCATTTAAATCGCTTGTTGCAAACCGTCCGCCGGTAAGCTGGACCATCGGGCGCAAATCCGGAGGGATGACCGGAAGATTTCCTAAAATGATCCATGAAGGATTCACATCCGCTCTCCTCATACCATCAACCACACGGAGCCGTTTGGTCGCTTTTATATGACGTTGACCGCCGGTGTTGAGAATTTCTTCCCGCAAATCTGCTGCCAATTTATCCAAATCCATCCGTTTGATCACTTCAGCAACAGCCTCGGCACCCATCCCGACGCTAAAACATTCTACCGCGTCATATTCCAAAAGCCGCAGATACTCATCTTCCGTGAGTGTATGAAGCGGCTTGATAGCTTTAACAATGGAAATAACCGAATCGACAATTTCTTTAATTTTCCCTTTTTCTTTTTCCGCATGATCGTCCATGGCAGTGAGTTCTTGCCGTTCTTTAAGTATCAGCTCTGAAACTGCCAGATCCTTAGCTTCCGCGCCGCTCACTCTGATTTTGACGGATTCTTTTTCTTTTGCACTGGTGTCGTGTTTTTTCGCTTTTTCTTCTTTAAGTCTCGCGTCAACCTCATCAAACCGTACTTTGCCGGACTCAGCCAACTTCTCTAATACTTTCTTTTTTTTGTCATCATCTACTTTTGTCACTAAATACTGTGCAAAATAAATGACTTCTTCCAGTGCCCGAGGACTAATGTCTAATAGCAGTGAGAGCCGGGACGGAGCACCTTTGAAAAACCACACATGAGCAACGGGTGCAACAAGCCCGATATGTCCCATACGTTCACGGCGAACCTTACTCTGGGTCACTTCGACGCCGCACTTGTCGCAGACAATGCCGCGGTACCGGATCCTTTTGTATTTGCCGCAGTAGCATTCCCAATCTTTCGTCGGGCCGAA
>CAYHEJ010000010.1:0-10751 GCA_964355625.1 uncultured Gammaproteobacteria bacterium | reverse complement strand
ATCAACCTCATTGCTTCTTGAAGCTGTTCCCTGCAATCACACTTGAGTGATAAAAAACAGTCACCGGTAATACACGCGGAGTGAATACGAAGAAGAACGGGAGATGCGGACTGAATTATGTCTCCTTTTACCAACAGAATGTGCTCTTTGCTTTCTTTAGAACTTTTCCAGACAGAAAACTGAAACGTTCCCAATTGAGTCGGGAGCTTTGCAGAAGCAAGAATACGAATATCCGAGTTACTTTTTATCATGGTGTATATTGCCCATAATTTTTTCGATACTTATAATGTTTAAACGATGTTTTTGTGCAAAGTGCTCTAAATTTTTTCCTCTGAGCATTTCCCCATCATCCCCGACGATTTCACAGATAACCCCAACCAATTCCTTTAGCGACAATCGGCAAAGTTCAACCGCTGCCTCGGTATGTCCCTGACGTTCTGCGAGACCTCCTTTTTTGGCAATTAACGGAAACACGTGACCGGGCCTCACGAAATCATCAAATACTGTTTGTGCGGAGCTTAATAATTGTATGGTCTTGGCCCGGTTTCCGGCAGAAATGCCGGACCCGATACCATGTTTCGCGTCAACTGAAACAGTAAAGTTACATTTCGTATATTCCTGGTTTTTATGTGGGGCAACCATAAGTGGTAAACGGAGCGCTTGGGCGCGCTTTTCAGTAAGTGCCACACACAAAAGACCTTTGCCGTGAGTGATCATAAAGTTGACATACTGCGGAGTAATATCTTGAGCCGGAATAAACAGATCACCTTCATTTTCACGAGTTATGGCGTCTGTCACGATGAGCAGCTTTCCCAGCTTCATTTCCTTGATGGCACTCTGCATGGAACAATACACGGAAAATGTCATCGGATACTCCGTAAAGTTTGTAATGTTTTTAAAACAGCGAAAGCTCCTTCAATACCTTTATTGTGGGTATTTCTGGAAGCTCGGGCTTCTGCTTGAGAAATATTATGTACTGCAAGTACTTCAATGGCGATGGGTATATTGCAGTCCAGTGATATTTGCATCAAAGCACGGGCACACTCATTGGCAATCATGTCAAAGTGGTAGGTTTCACCTTTGACAATGACTCCAAATGCGACGATCGCATCAAATTTTTTCGACTTCGCTATCCTCTGAGAAACGAGAGGAATTTCCCAGGAACCGGGGGCGATAAAAGTGGTAATGTTTTCCTCTTTTACTCTCTGTTCTAATAATGTTTGTCTGCAGTACTGTTCTAAATTATCATTCCATTCTTGATAGTAATCAGTTCTGATGATGGCAATTTTCAGCTTTTGATTTAATTTGTGATCTAGCTGTACAGGTGTTATGTGTTTTTTTTGCATATGTTTTTTTAATAGTGTGAGGTGAGTTTTTCTACATACTTTGCTAAAATATCCACTTCAACATTTACAACGTCACCGACTTTAGCCGTATGGAGCATAGTATGTTTCCATGTATGAGGAATGATCCCTACGGTAAAAAAATCCTTACCAGCTTCAATGATGGTCAACGAAATACCATTAACACCAACGGATCCCTTATCAATCATGTATTTAGAAAGATTTTTATGTACGTTGAATCGAAAAATCCGGCTATTACCTTCTGGTTCAATAGAGGTAGTTACTGCCGTACCATCAATATGTCCCTGAACGATATGTCCTGCAAATAATGTATCTGTCGTCACTGGAAGCTCAAGATTCACGATATCACCTGGTTGTAAATACTGAATATTGGTTTTTTTTGATGTTTCCGGCATGAAGTTGAACGTCAAAAAATGTCGTGTTTCGATTTTAGTAACAGTCAGACAAATACCATTGACAGATACACTCGTTCCTACCTTTACTTTCTTGTGAAAGTCATCAGGTATTCTGATTACTAACGTGTCAGATTTTTTTTTGACTACCGAGCCAAGATGGGTAATAATTCCGGTAAACATAGACTACGAATGCTTCGGGGGTTATAAGAAGAGAATAACAACAAATTCCCTATGAAAAGGGTAATCGTCTTCCTTCTTTCATCCGGACTTTACCGTCGGCTCTGGAATTAAACCAGATCATGTCTTGCGACTCGTGGGCTATACCACCGATCGGGATTTACACCCTGCCCCGAAGGAATAACAGAATTATACCATTTTCTAATGAGTATTTTTTAACAGTTGTAAAGTTATATGGAGTAGAGAAAGCCAAAATTCCGGAAGTACCACGGTTCATCAACGGAAAGTACCGATCCGTCGTTTGCACTCACGCTTGTTTTGACTGATGCCTCGACAGGGAAGATTCCTACAAAGCGACGGGTTTGTTTGCCAATAATAAGGTACGTTGGGTGATTATTTTCATTCGTTAAGCTTACCGACTGAGTTATTGTAGGCTTGTCTGCCGGGGACAGTTGAGGAAGAATTTGGGACGGAAACATATTGATGAGAGTAACGCCTGTTTCTGTTTTAATCGCCACTGTTTTGGTTTGTGGGTCAATGATCACCGGATAATTTGTTTCAATGCGCACTCCATTATTAACCAGGCTTACAGTACCGTTTGTATTAACGCTGAGCGATACGTTCCCAAGTTGCACATTTTGAAGCGTTGCTACCGGAGTTTGGGAAGCGGGAATTTGCCTTTCAGTCGTCTGTCCGTTGGTTTGTTCGAGTTTTAAGGTGCGGTTTGGCGCAACTTCAATGCTTTCTACTTTGCCTTGTTCAACCTTTTGTTTTACTTCCTGGTGAATTTTTTCTGCTTCTTGTTCTTCTGGTTCTTTCGTTTCTGGAATTTCTGTGGGTTCGGGAGTTTCCGTTTGTTCTTTTGGCTTATTTTCTTCATTTGAGCTTTCTTCTCCTAAAACATTACTTCCTGCAATTTTTTGACCACCATAAGAACGGGCGGCATTTATTAATGGAAGTGAAAGGGCGAGTACTAGGAATGCTACGAAAAAGTGATGTTTCTTCATGAATACATAAAAGTATACCATAAATAATTAGTATAACGTCAACGCTCTTCTTGCTATAATAAAAACATGAAGAAAAAGTTTCACTTGTGGATTCGATATGCATTTTGGCTTTTGCCGTTGTCTATTATTCTCGCATCATATCTTCTCATTTTTAAAGACCTTCCGTCTCCTACAAATCTCGCACGGTACGACATACCCCTTGCGACCAAAATATACGACCGCAACGGAATACTGTTGTTTGATATTTTTGCAGATCAAAACCGTTCGGCAGTGCCGCTTTCGGAGATTCCGAAGTTTTTACAGCAGGCCACTATTTCCATAGAAGATAAAGATTTTTATAAACACCAAGGCATAAATCCGGTTGGGGGGATGTTACGTGCACTGGCAGCTACAATTACGGGCCGTAGACTTCAAGGGGGCTCAACAATTACCCAACAATTAGTCAAATCAGCACTTCTTTCTCCGGAAAGGACAATCTCGCGAAAAATAAAAGAAGTGATTCTCGCCATGTGGGTAGAATCGCTATTTTCAAAAGACAAAATATTAGAACTGTATCTCAATCAGGTTCCCTATGGCGGTACTGCATGGGGTGTGGAGTCTGCATCAGAACGATATTTTAACAAAAAAGTCAAAGACCTCGATCTCGCCGAATCGGCGCTTCTTGCGGGACTGCCTCAGGCGCCCACTCAATATTCACCCTTTGGAGCCCGCCCGGAACTTGCCGCAATCAGGCAAAAAGAAGTACTCAAGCGTATGGTCGATGACCATTATATAACGGCTGACATGGCAGATAAAGCAATGCGTCAGGACATAGTATTTAAAAAAGATACGGGCATCAAAGCAGGACATTTTGTCATGTACGTCAAAGAACAGCTCGTACAAAAATACGGTGAGGCATTGGTAGAACGCGGAGGACTGAAGGTAACAACGACCCTTGACCTAAAAATTCAGGAATACGCCCAAGCGACCGTATCATCTGAAGTTGCCAAACTAAAAAAACTCAGAGTTTCCAACGGTGCTGCTCTCATTACAAAACCGGCAACAGGCGAAATCATCGCAATGGTCGGAAGCACCGACTTCTTTGCCACTCCGTCGGGAAGCTACAACGTAACAACGGCGTCCCGCCAACCGGGATCATCGATTAAACCCATCAATTATGCCATCGGTATAGAAAATCATCTGGTCACCCCCGCCACAATGTTTTTAGACGTACCCACCTGTTTTGGCGTCATCAATCAGGCATCATATTGTCCAAAAAATTATGACGGAAAATTTCACGGACCAGTACAGATACGCATGGCACTTGGTAATTCATTTAATATTCCTGCAGTCAAAATGCTCAAGCTCAATTCAGTGGAAACAATGATCGCATCAGCAAGCGCGTTTGGATTGGATACGCTTCAGGATTCTAAAAACTACGGATTATCACTAACTCTTGGAGGGGGCGAAGTGCAAATGACTGATATGGCTGAAGCCTTTGGGGTATTTGCCAATGGTGGTATCCGGAAAGATTTGGTATCGATCCTCAAAGTCGTTGATAAAAACGGCAAAATTCTTTTGGAACACAAAGACCCTAACCTAAATAAAGAAATTCCATCACAATTGCTTCTGCAGGGAAAAAGAGTTGTATCCCCTGAAACTGCTTTTCTCATATCACATATACTGCTTGACAATAATGCGCGGAGTGAAGCGTTTGGAACAAATTCCGAGCTCGTCATCCCCGGTCACACGGTATCAGTCAAAACCGGTACAACAGACGATCTGAGGGACAACTGGACGATCGGATTTACTCCGCAATTTTTAGTCGCCGCTTGGGTCGGCAATAATGATAATTCACCGATGAACCCTTCGCTAGTTTCAGGAGTCACCGGCGCCGCGCCTATATGGCATAAACTCATACAGCACGTACTGACGGGAAAACCTGACCTTTGGCCCAAACAACCTGATGGCATTGTCGGCACTCGCGTATGTTCTATTTCTGGGCTCTTACCGCCAAGTGATGGAGATGATGCTGGCTGTCCCATACGTTTTGAATATTTTATCAAAGGAACAGTTCCGACGACGCGGGAACAACCGAAAGAATCTGTTTTGATCGATAAATCAACCGGTGATTTAGCCGCTCCCGGAAAAACGGAGGACGTGGAATATCAGGATCATCTCATTCTTCATGATCCTCTCTCAGTCTATTGTCTGGATTGTCAACACCCCGAGAATAAACCAACGTTTATAAAGTAATTTTTCAGGTCTTGTTAATAGCCTATAGATTATGGTATAAATTCATACTATGGCTCGCCTGAAAAATCCAAACCCAGAATCTAAAACACAGATAACCAGAGTACTACAAGTTATTCTGTTAATAATAACTTTTTTCATACGTATCGGAAACGGAGTGCGTTTTCTCTTTCATCTCATTTTATCAGTTCCCATAAAAACCTATAACGTACTTCAAAAACTTGTATTATCTACTAAACGCAAACGTCCGCGCGGGAGACCAAAGAAAAAATTCACCTTTCCGAAATTTCAACTGCCAACCATCTCAAAACCAGCACTAAAAATCGATCGACTCAAATCATTTATCACCGGTGTAGCCGCAACCATCGTATTTATTTTTACACCCTACATCACCTACCAATGGCTCACGGCGCTACCCAATCCACAATTGTTATCCCGCAGGGATCTGCAGGTAACGACAAAAATTTTCGACCGCTCTGGAGCTCTCTTATATGAAATCTATCTGGATCAGAATCGCACACCCCTGCCGCTTGCAGACATTCCAACATTTGCCAAAGACGCAACAATTTCTATAGAAGACCGGGATTTTTACCGGCATTCCGGTATATCTTTCAAAGGGATACTTCGCGCGGCGCGCGAAACAGTGCTCAATAATCACGTCCAGGGTGGGTCAACCATCACTCAGCAACTCATCAAATCCGCGCTCTTGTCTCCTGAGGTGAGCTTGATGAGGAAAATTAAAGAGGTGATCCTCGCATTTTGGGCAGAACGCCTCTATACCAAAAATCAAATTCTTGAAATGTATCTGAATCAGGTGCCGTATGGCGGCACAGCCTGGGGTATAGAAGCAGCCAGTCAAACCTATTTTGGAAAACCAGCAAAACAGCTTACACTGCCGGAGGCAGCGCTATTAGCGGGCTTACCTGCCGCTCCAACTGAATATTCTCCATTTGGTACACATCCCCAGAAAGCGTATGAACGGCAAAAAGAAGTACTTCGGCGAATGACGGAAGACCGCTACATCACCCAACAAGAAGCCGACGCAGCAATAAAAACTCCTCTGAAATTTGCAAAGCCGAGTATTGCGATCCGCGCTCCGCACTTTGTCATGTATGTAAAAAATATTTTAGAACAGCGTTATGGAGCCCGCCTCGTCGAACAAGGAGGACTACAAATTATGACATCACTGGATATAAATATTCAGGAAAAAGCAGAAGAAATTCTCAAAAATCATATCGATGCGCTTGCTCCGCTCCGCGTAGGCAACGGCGCCGCTCTCGTCACAGATCCCAAAACCGGTGAAATTCTCGCAATGGTTGGAAGTAAAAATTATTTTGATTTGGAGGCCGACGGCAACGTCAATGTGACGACAAGCCTGAGACAGCCGGGATCTTCGATTAAAGTCGTCAATTATGCCGCTGCCCTTGAGAATGGATTTACCGCAGCATCCGTGCTGGATGATTCTCCGGTCGTGTATCAATCCGCAGGAAGCCCTCCATATGCGCCGGTCAATTATGATGGCAAATTCCATGGAGCGACACCGTTTCGATATGCGCTTGCCAATTCCTATAATATACCGGCGGTAAAAATTCTTTCCAAAATCGGCATTCAAACTATGATCGAAAAAGGAAGGCTTATGGGAATCACCTCTTGGCAGGATGAAAGCCGATATGGTTTATCTCTTACGTTAGGCGGCGGAGACGTGACCATGCTTGAGATGGCAAACGTATTCGGAACGCTTGCCAATCAAGGAAAACGCATTGACTTGATGCCAATTTTAGAAGTAACTGATTATACGGGCCGGGTCTATGAACGCAATAAACCCAAAGGAAATGTCCAGGCCGTCAAACCGGAAACCGCGTGGATCATCAATAATATTCTCAGCGATAACACAGCAAGGATCGCCGCATTTGGTCCCAATTCAAGTCTTGTTATATCCAATAAAACTGTCTCAGTTAAAACCGGGACCAGCAACGATAAACGGGATAATTGGACCATCGGCTATACCCCCTCGTATGTGACTACTGTATGGGTAGGAAACAATAATAACGCACCCATGAACCCCTACCTCACGTCAGGTATCACTGGAGCCGCCCCAATATGGCACGATATTATGACGGAACTTCTGAAAGATAAAATGGATGAAGTTCCGCAAAAACCCGAAACCGTTCTTGCTATTCCCTGTTACTTTGGCAGACCGGAATATTTTATCGCAGGGACAGAACCCCCAAGCGGCCGCTGTGCCCCGCTTCCGACACCAACGCCCACTGGAAGTCCTACGCCAACACCGTAACTTTCGTTATTCCGTCACAACGACACTGCCGATATCAGTCGGGTTGACGTGATTGTGATATTTCCAAGTACCGACTTTCACAAACGTATAATCATATGTCCCGCCTTTTACAGCAGAAGACAACTCATCAAATCCGGGAAGCAACTGATGCGTCGGATGCACAGCAGACGCTACCCACATACCCCTGCTGGATTCATTGACAAATGTCACGGTCGTTCCCTTCTTGACCATCAATGGCTCTGGGGCAAACCCGGAATCAGTATACGTAACTACTTTCCGCTCCAGTACTCCGCCTTTTTCCAGCGATTCTCCGGCTAAACTCGCTTCTGAGTTATCGTCAAAATTATTCTGACCTGCTCTTGAAGTTGGAGTAATATTTTGATTTGATTCTTCTTTATTTAATACGTTTTGGGAAAATGGCGTATTTCCTTTCAATACATACCATCCCACGAGAACCCCTGCTAATAAAATAAGTAATCCAAAGAATATTTTATTATTCATATATTCTCACCTCCTTTTGAAAGAGTTAATGAATTTTATGAGTTTACTCTTTCTTAAGTCCTCCTTAGTCCGCTCTTTGAGCCGCGCTACGAATAGTAGGTAAGGCGAAAAGCAAGGACAGGAGGACACTACTCTCTAGATACTCTACATCATATTTGGTTACTTTTCCACCAAAAACCCCCCCGGTGTACACCGGGGGGGGGTTTTATATATACTCAGTAACTCCTTTACCGTTGTGGTCTGTCTTCTCGCGGTCGTGCTTCGTTGACGACGAGCGGTCTTCCATCCACATCTTTGCCATTGAACATTTCAATAGCTTTCTTTGCTTCCTCGTCACTTGCCATTTCGACAAATCCGAATCCTCGTGATCGGCCAGAATATTTATCGCTGATCACTTTGGCGGAAGCAACTGCCCCGGCTTGAGCGAATAATTCTTCAAGCTTAGCACTATCCATTGTATAGGGAAGGTTCCCTACGAATAAATTGGTTGCCATATTGAACTCCTTTCTCCTTAGGACTTAAAGGGGACGAACATGCCTAAAGAGAAATCTGACAGAAGTAAACTTCTTGATCTCACAGGACGATGCCACACTTTTTTCCCAGGTCAAGTCGGAGTATACCACAAAAAAGCGTTTTACTCCACTACTTCTTCCTCATCGACTGGATCAATACCTACCGGGGCAGTTTGTTTCTCTTTTACAAACGTAAAACTGGATGTTATCGTATCGTACGCGCTTGTCCAATAGAGACTGTCTTCAAAACTCCCTTCTACATAAAACAGGATCCCTTCATCTACCACGCCGGATACGATAACTTTTTTCGGCGTCGTGAGTAACACTTTTTTACCGGATATTCCACCGAGGACAGTATCAAATACCGTACCCCCGCTCAAACCTTTTTCCTTTTTTACCCAACCGGCGCTATCGGCAGCATTCGTGTCTTTTGCCCATACGATGATAGTCCCCATTTTATCTTTATGAGTCATCTCAATATGTGCGTAATTCACCTGATCCTCATCATGTTTATCTACCGTCACATCTTTAGGATATTGAAACGTAAATCCTGCCTGATCGGTCCAGGTCAACAGCTCTTGAGGCGTTGGGGTAGGAGAAACTGAGACTATCGCCTCCGGCCCAACAATAACAGCTTGTCTTTTAAACCCGAACAGGTAAATTCCTGCTGCAACCAAAATCACTGCTGTAATCATCAAAATTCTCTTCATACACCAAAGTATAACATGGGATGCTATAATCATTCTATGACGACAATGAGCTACCGCATAGCGGGAATTGTTTTTCTGCTCCTTCTTTGGATGATGGTTCCGGTTCAGAGTATCTCCGCAGCAAAAAAACTCGTCCGCGGACCACGGGTTACTGCTATTTCTTTTTCAAAAGTATCGTTATCACGGCCTACTCACAGTGCCGTGGTAACATTTATGAATCTTTCGAAAGTCAAACGCATAGAGTATGCCCTCAGCTATACTGCCAACGGCATTTCTCAGGGAGTGATGGGATCTTTTGCACCGGCAGGACAATCGACCGACTCCCGCGATCTATATTTCGGCACGTGCAGTAAAGGAGTATGTACTCCGCATGTGGGTATACAAAACGCCACATTAACCGTGACGACCACCACGACCTCAGGTGGAACGAACACAAAACGATATCGCTTTAAAAGAGTCTAGAAAACTTCTATGAATGTAGTCCAAGCTATTATCCTCTCTATTGTTGAGGGTGTATCCGAATTCCTCCCGATATCCTCCACCGGACACTTGATTTTGGCAAGCACAGTACTGCATATTACCCAAACCGAATTCGTCAAAAGTTTTGAAATCTTTATTCAGCTAGGTGCAATTCTTGCTGTCGTTGTTTTATACGCGAAAAACGTCCTCGCGAGCAAAAAAATTCTCACAAGCGTTTTTCTGGCGTTTCTCCCTACGGCAGTTATAGGTTTTGCTTTGTACAAAATTACAAAACAATATTTATTAGGTAACCCGTGGGTTGTCGTATTCTCTTTAGGACTTGGGGGCATTGCTCTTATCGCTCTAGAATTGCTTTTTAAAGGGAAAAAAACTACGGTTGATAGTTTGGAGCATATATCACCAAAACAGGCAACCGTTATCGGCGTCGCTCAATCCCTATCAATCATCCCTGGAGTATCCCGTGCCGCGGCAACAATTATTGGAGGACAACTCACCGGACTTTCACGGCAAAACGCTGTGGAATTTTCGTTTCTTCTGGCAATTCCCACAATGGCCGCTGCTACCGGACTGGACCTCGTCAAAAGCAATGTTTTTTCTTTTTCTCAAACAGAATTCTATTTACTCGCTATTGGTTTTACCGGATCATTTATGACTGCGTTATTTGTCATCAAATTATTCTTCCGATATATCCAAAAACATTCATTTATCTCATTCGGAATCTACCGCATAGTTGTGGCAGTAATCTATTCTATATTTCTCCTTCAGTGATATGTTCACTAATATCCCAGCCTTTCTTTCACAAAAATAACCATTGCCCTATTGGGCATAAATTCTTTATTGATGATGAGGACTTTATTCACCGCAGTTCCCACCCCATAAAGTGTATGCATGTGCACATCTTCCAAAGGCATAACATATTCATATATTCTTTTCATGCCCTCATCGAGAGTTCGCACTATTTTTTGCGTCCCGACAACCCAAATGACATTACCTGATCCGTATGCATATGCCGGCAATTGACTACCTGTATTGGATGCGATTAAAAGATGCCCATCCTCGGAAACCGCTTGAACACTTCCA
>CAYHEJ010000009.1:11279-12098 GCA_964355625.1 uncultured Gammaproteobacteria bacterium | reverse complement strand
TGGCCTGCTTGCCTAAATTTTTATTGAGTAAATCAATAGCCTTCTGATGATATTCTATTCCCGAGTGAGATGCGCACAAAACTTCAATAATTTTTGCGTCATATCCTCTTTCAAACGAATCCATTTCAGATGAGAGGACGCACGCGTCAGTATCAGTACCACATAGATATAATTCATTTATTGAGTTGCGTTCGATGAATTCACTAAGCCCCTTGGCTTTAAAGATAGAAAAGGAGTATTTCTTAAAAAGGTTACTGTCTGACAGGTATTTAGTCAATTCATCAACAATATCTGTCTCGGGAGGACCAAACATTTTATTCCAATGATGAATTTTGACGAAGTTAGAATCTGGACTATTAAAAAATTGCGTGAATAACGTGAAGTCAAATGTATTTTGTTCAATAAAACTAGCAATCTTTTCGGGTAGATGTTTGGTGTACTCGTTTATAAAATATTTTTGAAGATCGATAATAAGAAGAGCTTTCATAGTGTTTGTCGACGGCTGGCGGGCTAGGACTCGAACCTAGATAATCCCGATGGTACCATCGGGATGTACTACCAAATATTGTATTGGGCAGTGCTGCGGGACTTGGATTCGGACCAAGATAGCGTCCTCCAGAGGGACGTGTACTACCATTATACGATCCCGCAGCGGTGATGACACGACTATTTCAATGGAACCTAGATAATCCCGCATCACTGCTCACTATGTGGCGCAATGTCTGTATTATACCGCAAATCAGCTTTGGAGTGATACATTGTGGGGGGTAAGTTATAATAATATGAGTCTGTGATTTAATGCAATATGAAAAAAATTGA
>CAYHEJ010000009.1:0-11269 GCA_964355625.1 uncultured Gammaproteobacteria bacterium | reverse complement strand
GGTTTTCGAAATTTTGTTGCTTCGACACTACCGTCATTATGTTTTTTTAATCGATTTTTAAGATTATCCGTCCAGCCAATATAGAGATTATTATCTATGTCGCTTTGCAGAACGTAGGTAAAATAATACATCTTTATACGATCCCCTGCCCGCAATCGCTACGCGATAGCGTTGCAGGCGGGCGCAGCCTCTATTATACCGCAAATCAGCTTTGGAGTGATACATTGTGGGAGTAAGTTATAATGATATAAGTCTGTGATTTAATGTAATATGAAAAAAATTGAGGTTTTCATTTGTGTTGCAAATGAAGATATTTCTCATGCTAGAGAGCTACGAAGAATTCTCACGGATTGTTATGGGTTTGATGTATTTTTGTATGATCACGCCATAGTTCCTTCGGATGATTTTATTAAAGAAATAATTCAACACCTAAAATCATGTCAAATATTTGTTCCTTTAATTTCAGTGAGTCTCAAACAATCTAGCTTTTGTAATCAGGAAATAGGTTTCATTATTAACCAAGATACCAGAATATTTCCCATATCAATCGACAAAACAGAGCCATACGCTTTAATTGATCATGTATATCGCCTAAAATGTAACGCGCAAGATGAGCATGGCATTTTAAAGGCTGCAACTGAATTTTTTCATATAGTAACGTGCCATAAAAATTTTAAACCTTTGAGTTATGGTGCTGTTAATGGATTAGTGGAAGCTTTAAAAATAAGTCTCAATCCATTAACTACAAGTGGTATAGTATTTATGTTAGAAATAACCCAAGATGAAATATCCTTATCTAAAAAACAACTTAACGATATAATTTGGGCGATAAAGAATAATCCTCACGTTTATAATGCTGGGCATTATTATGATAGATTACGTATATTATTGAACGGTAAATATAGGATTTCTATTGACGCGTGATAAAAATAATTATACACTGTTGTTAAGGATGAAAAGTATGATGAAGAGTTCTAAAGTAGCACAAGGTAAAATAAGTGAGATTAAAAAGATGGAAAAGGCTATGAAACAAGCCTATACAAGCGCGGAAAAATTTTTGAAGAGCGAAAAAAAGAGAGAATCCAATAGTTTTCAGGTTAAGTTTGTTTAATAATACTTCCTCGGATGCCTCAGGTTAGCTTCAGTTACGAGGGTATATAATGAGATTTCGTATATGCAGCAGCTATCGCGCGATCAGGAAATGTGTTTGAAACATTTACTTGAGTGGTTCAAGAAAGATGCACGAGCGATGCAGTACGTGACCCTCGGTGGGTATGCCGGGACGGGAAAAACGACGCTTATTGCCATTCTCAGGAAAGAGCTGCATAAGATACATAAAGACTTAAAAGTTGGATTTGCAAGCTATACAGGGAAAGCTGCGAGAGTTCTTCAAACGAAGCTGAGAGAAGAGAAAGCTATTTTGAAAAAAGATTCTGTCGGGACTATCCATTCTCTTATCTACACGCCAATTATTAATGATCGGGAAGAAATTATCGGTTGGAAAACGAAAGATACTATAGATTGCGATCTGATCATTATCGATGAGGCATCTATGGTGGATAGTCAGATTTGGGAACATCTTTTAGGCTATCATAAACCCATTATAGTAGTTGGCGACCACGGGCAATTGCCGCCGATCAAAGGAAATTTCAATCTCATGCAAAAGCCCGATGTCACACTCGATGAGATTCACCGGCAGGCGGCTAATAATCCCATTATCGGCATTTCGATACAGGCCCGTCAAAAGGGAGAAATAGATGTAGCCCGATATTCAAACACTGTTATTAAGTTTAGCCGGGGAGACAGCGATACGGGAGAACGGATGACTGAAATGCTGAGTGACTATTCTGTCGATACGCTGATTCTTTGCGGATATAACGCGACCAGAATTCGGCTCAATGCGTTTATCCGTACTGCTCTTGGATTTGATACTCCATATCCGCAAAGCGGGGATCGGGTGATATGTCTCAGGAATAATCATAAAGCGAAAATATTTAATGGTATGTTGGGGACAATTGTCCGTATTGCCAAAAAAGGTGATCACTGGTACTCTGCGGACATTGAGATGGATGGCAGCGATACAAATTATTCAGGACTAATTTCTGCCGATCAATTTGGCGCTGATACCTCTCTCAATTATACAGGGTACAGGAAACAGATTATGAAAGGGGATCTGTTTGACTTCGGCTATGCTCTTACAGTTCACAAAGCACAGGGGAGTCAAGCGAAACGGGTTATACTTTTTGAAGAACGGATTAGTAAAATGGATGATGAAATGTGGCGGCGCTGGTTGTATACTGCCGTGACGAGAGCAGAAGAAGAGCTCTACATTTTTCCGTCGTAAAACTCTATGATACCTACGGCAGTCATCTCATTCAGGGAGTTTTTGGAGGCATTGTTAATTGTCGGGGTGTTTTTGGGAATCTCCCGAAAGCTGCAATTAAAAAAAGAAAAAGAGATAGCACTTGCCGCTGGGATTGGTATTGGAATTTCACTATTATTGGCGACACTCACGTATATTTTCGGTGATCGGGCCAGAAGCGTTCTTACGGAAGCGAATGCCGATATATTGGAAAGTTATTTATTGATATTTTCCGGTCTGTTTATAGCCTATGTAGTTTTTTCTCTGCATGATGTTCTGCGCCGCGGCAGAGGAGATATACTCATTTCTGCGCATAGCAAATTACAGCAGAATACGTTTGACGCATCATTATTTTTTACCATTGTTTTTTTAGTACTGCGAGAAGGATTTGAAATAGCATTGTTTACGGCAAGTGCGTCGCTATTTTCCCAGTTCTCTCAAAATTTCATAGGACTATTCATTGGATTTGGTACAGCTACGCTTTGCGGCCTGGCTACATTTTATGCCTATATACGTTTTCCCATAGGAAAAATATTTAAGGCAACGGAATACATGATCATCCTCTTGGGTGCTTCTCTTGTCCAAAATGGGATCACAAAGTTATTTGAAACCCACTTTGATATACATCTGTCGGATATGCTGTCTCTTCCTTTTGCGTTTTTGCCGGATCACGATTCGCTCGCTGGTCACCTTTTGCAAAGCCTGACTGGTGTTGACCGCAATTTCAGCCTTGTACGGTTGGGTATTATGGCAGTATATGTAGGGATCATATATGTACTGTTTATTTCAAGAAGGCGAAATTTACGACCGAGTATCCTATAGTTTTATTGACATGCAGATCAAAGTCTGTTATACTCGTTAAAGTTTGGCGGTTTAGTTAAAGATACCCCATTTTTATCCTACTTGTATCTTTCTTCCTCCTCACACCTTTTAACTTAAGCAGTTATATTTATTTATGAGACCAAGATTTAATAATTATAGAAATCAGTCCTTCCGCAAGCGCGGTCCTTCTACGCAGTCGCGTTTTGCCATCATGGACGCTATTCGTGCTCATTCGGTAGACGTACAGGACGTGATGCCTGAAATGACCTATGTAGCCAAGCATACATTTGCCGATTTTTCCCTCAGTGACGGACTCAAACGCAATATAACTGAAAAAAAGTATACTACCCCGACGCCGATTCAGGATCAGGCAATTCAGGCAATTTTAGAAGGCCGGGACTTGATAGGTACTGCAAATACGGGTACCGGCAAAACTGCGGCATTTCTCATACCGCTGGTGGAGAAAACGTCTAAAAATCGAGCCGAACGGGTTTTGGTTGTCGCTCCGACGCGTGAATTAGCGCTTCAAATAGACGAAGAACTTCGTGGGTTTGCGCGAGGATTGGGTGTCCGCAGTGCACTTCTTATCGGCGGCATGAGTATGGGAAAGCAGCGGTATGATCTTGGCGCCCGCCCGCAGTTTGTGATTGGTACTCCGGGAAGAATAAAAGACATGATCGAAAACCGGATACTCGATTTATCGCAATTTCATAACGTTGTTTTGGATGAAGCGGACCGGATGGTCGACATAGGATTTATCGCCGATATAAAATATTTTATTTCTTTACTTCCCCGCGAGCGTCAGTCGTTGTTTTTTTCCGCTACCATTTCCGGGAGAGTTGGAGAGGTCATACGGATATTTGTCAAAAACCCGGTAACCATATCGGTTGTCCGGCGCGATACGGCACAAAACATCAATCAGCAAATGATAAAAATCACTGATAAATTTAAAAAAGTTGACCAGCTCCACGAACTCCTCATCCAAAAAGGGTTTGACAAAGTATTGTTATTCGGCCGGACCAAATGGGGAATTCAAAAACTTACTGATGAGCTCATCACCCGCGGATTTAAAGCAGGTGCGATTCATGGCAATAAACGTCAGAGTCAACGGCATTATGTTCTCGAGCAGTTTAAACGCAGTGAAATTCAGGTATTGCTAGCCACTGATGTGGCGTCGCGGGGATTGGATATACCGGATGTTTCCCATGTCATCAATTACGAGCTTCCAGAGACGTTTGATGATTATATCCACCGGATTGGCCGCACCGGACGGGCTAATAAAAAAGGTATTGCTTTGACCTTCGTCGATTAACGACGCTTTTTCCACTTCACACTGGTAAGAAGGGGAGCGTAGACATCGTCTTTCATGTTGATTTTTAAGCTTTTGATTTCTTTATTAGTCGGATTTCTTGTTTGAAACTGGACAAACGGTATATCGTTAATGACTGCAAGAGGCGTTTGTTCGTTGCCTTCACCCATGACCACCACAGCACTTACTGCTAATGCGTCGGCAATGTTTGCTTTCGTCATTTCTAAAATTCGTCCAAAAATATCAGGTTTGCCAATATAATTATTTAATGCTAAAAATCCGCTGTGGGCGATAGAAACCCCTGTGGTTCCCCATCTTAAAGGGGTTGTGTGACTATCAGTAATAATTACGCCCACAAAAGAAAGCGAAAATCGTTTACAGAGATAGTTTCGGATTTGATTTGCAGTTTTTTGTGGGTCGCTCGGCCAGAGGACGTAATATCCATTTCCGTTTGATTCGTCTATTCCGGCTGATGGAACCAAAAGATTTCGATTAATTGTCAACGTGATGTCATATTTACTTGCGTGAGCAGGTAAAAAATATTCAGCTTCCCGTTCGATCACATCTGATTTATGTTCGGTTCCGGTTTTTATAGCACGGCCTTCACAGAGAGAGACTATTTTTGACGTGACGACAAGAATAGAGCGTTCGGAAAACGCAGTGACATACGTATTCAACATAGCCTCGAGAGACGTGGAGTTAGATGCAACTTTTTCCGTTTTTATAGATGAAATGTTCATAGTACTTTATATACACAATGAAGTGTACCTCGCGTATTAAGTTTTTGTATATCAATAAGCTGTAAATTGACGTTCAACTCACTTTCATTAATCAAATTTTTTCCTGTGCCAAATAATTTTGGTTCTACTGTCAGATGTAATTCATCAATAAGCCGGGACTTGAAGAATAATGAATTGATTTCTGATCCCCCTACTAAAAGCATTTCGTTATATCCTTTTTGTTCAAGACGTTTTACAAGAGACGTGGGTGTTTCGTTTGTAAATTCCAGTTGTCCTTTGACGGTATCGTTGACATAGTGTTTTGGATTTCTTGTTAACACAATTCTCAATGTATGTTTGGTCAGATGTATTTTATCACGTGAAGATTCGTATGTTTTGCCTCCCATGACGATCAGGTTGTGCTTTTTTATGTGGGAGAAAAATTGTTTGTTATCTTCTTTTGATGTCCATTGGTAGATATCAGGGTCGTCGCCGCTGGTAATTTTTCCATTCAGTGAAGAAACCATCATGAGAATAATTTTCATGTCCGTTTATCTTTTTGAAGCCAGCGAACGCCTAGGTAGACAAAAGGCGTCTCGATAATAGACATGCCGCATTTGAGCAGCCAGTAGGGGAGAATAATGCTCAAAAGAAACGCTCTATTGTCGTCAAATGGTTTATCAAATGCATAAAAAGCCAGAGTCATAAAAACAAAAGTATCGATAAATTGGGAAACGAAATTTGATATATTGTTTCTGAGCCATAAACGTTTTTTACCGAATATTTGCCGGAGTTTGGAAAATATATAAATGTCCAGAAATTCCGCAATCGCAAAAGCAGTGAGACTAGCCGCAGCAATCCGAGCTGATAATCCGAATATTTTATCATATGCTGCCTCTGAGTTTTGAAATCTGACTGATGGCGGCAGATTTGCGGCAAGAAGTGAAAAAAGGAGAATTCCTAAAACGACAAGAAGCCCGGATCGAACAACGCTCTTTGCGCGTTTTTTTCCGTGAACTTCGGCAATAATATCATTGATGGTAAAAATTAAAGGTAATATCAGGATAGCGACACTCGCGTTGAGCTGATAACCACGTATGTTTGCCAAAGGAAACGTCTTTGAGCCCATAAGCTCAGCTACGGCGATGCAGAATATATAGACGGAAACTAACAGATCAAATTTTTCTATACCAAACATAGAGAGAATTGTAGCACATATGTTACACTAACAATACTATGCCCTATATTAAAAAGATCCAACGACCCCAGCTGGATTCTCTTATCAATCCGCTTCTCAAGCATCTCCAATCTCTTCCTGTCGAAGAGCAGGACGGAGCGCTTAATTATTCAGTGACAACGATAATAAAAAATTTATATCCAAAACGATATTTTCATCTCAACCGCGCACTTGGGGTATTATCCGCGATCACTCTAGAGTTGTATCGGAGGATCATCGGTCCGTATGAAGATGAAAAAATCAAAGAAAACGGCGATGTGTAAAAAATTCCTCTATGGAAGAATATAAAATTCTCGCCGATGTGTACGACATATTAAATCCGAAGGAAGAAATTTTCGTACAAAAAGCTTTTTTTGAAACGCTGGTAAAAAAATATGCAGTTCTTCGGACGCTAGACTGTGCATGCGGGACGGGATGGCATCTGTCGATGTTCCACGACATGGGCCTGACGTGTTTCGGGTCTGATATATCCCCGGAGATGTTGACACTGGCAAAACGGAATCTTGAAGGGAAATATATTCCGCTCAAAATTGAAGATTTCCGGACGCTGGGAAATAGCTGGGGCGAGATGTACGACATGGAGGTATGTCTGACGACGAGTTTGCCGTACATGCTTACAGACGATGATGTGGTAAAGGCTCTTACGTCGATGTACGACAGGTTGAGCGATGGAGGAATATTGGTCATTAGTAACGGTATTACTGATTCACTTCTGGATACGAGGCCCAAATTTATTCCGGCCCGGGTCAATGCAAACGATGCGTTTTATTTTATCTGTGAATATCATGAGGATTCGATGACATTTAATATTCTGTATATTAAGAAAACAGAAGAATCCTTCGAGCATAAATATACCTTTGCCACATACAACGCTATGCGCCGATCGGTTCTTGAGCGGTGTTTTGGAAAAACCCAGTTTAAAAATATCCAGTACTATGGTGATTATGACTTCAGTGAATACTCGACAGAAACGAGTATCAAGCTCATCGTCGTAGCTGAAAAATAATACATATGACAACCAGAGTCTTGTCAATTGTGGAGAAGATTCCGGGATGGCTCACAAAACATGAAGGACAGTTTTTGGAAAAAGCAGTTCAGTCGCTCGCTCACCAGAAGGGCGCGATTGTTGAGATAGGCAGTTACTGCGGAAAATCCACAATTTGGCTGGCTCAATGCGGCGAGAAAGTATTTGCTATTGATCCGCACAAAGGTGACGTGAGCGGCGGGAAAACCAATCCGACTATTTCTGTATTTTTGAGTAATCTCAAACGTGCAGGTGTGCAAGCGAACGTTTCGCCAATAATAAAAACATCAAGAGAGGCCCACGAAAAGTGGGAAAAACCCATAAAATTTCTTTTTATCGACGGACTGCATGATTACCAACATGCTTTGGAGGATTTTTCATTGTGGTCGCCACATGTAGTTGATCATGGAATTATTGCCATGCATGATGCATTTTGCGGGTGGCTTGGAGCGGGAGACGTCGCAATGCGACATATAGTCTACAATCCGGATTTCGAAGAAATTGGCGTGGTAGGGTCGATTATTTTTGGAATGAAAGGATCAGTGTCTCCATGGAAAAGAATACATATAATACGCAATCAATTAGTTATAGAGCTTTGCAATAGTATATACAAATCTTTGTGGATCCCAAAATGGATACAATTTATACTCGTACATAAATTCTTAAGAATATTATTAGTACATCGGTTTACTTGAGCCATCGGGCAAAGATCCCGTTGGGAAGCAGCCGGTCGGAAGTGGATTCTTTGATGGCCAATTCTCCAAAAGAGATAGACCCTCCCAGATCATTCATGGAGCTCGTCAGCATATTGTGAAGTACTAATGCGGACATATCAGCCGTGTACGCGTTGACCAGAACAAAAGCAGGTTTTGGCGCGAGGATTTTTCTGCAGGAGGCGATGAGTTTCGGGAGATCATTTTCCAGTTTCCACACTTCACCTTTGCTCCCCCTGCCAAACCGCGGAGGATCCATGATGATGCCGTCATAGGTATTGCCGCGTTTTTCTTCCCTCAGGACAAATTTATGGACATCCTCTTGTATCCATCGGATGGGTTTTGTATCAAGTTTCGAGGCTTTCAAATTTTCATTTGCCCACGTCAGGGCTCCCTTGGAAGCATCAACGTGTGTGACGCGCGCGCCGCTAGCGAGTGCTGTCATGGTGGCGCCGCCTGTGTAGGCAAAAAGATTAAGGATGTTGAGTGGTCTTCCGGCGATAATTTTTTCAAGCCAATTCCAGTTAACTGCCTGTTCCGGAAATACACCGACATGTTTAAATTCCGTTGGGCGTAATCTAAATGTGATCTTGTGGTACCGTACAAGCCATGGGGACGGTGGAGGAAATTTGACTTCCCATTCACCTGATTTGAGATCTGCCCGCCAGTATGTAGCGTTCGCTGAATCCCAGACTTCTGCAGGAAGCAGTCTACCCCACAATGCGCGTGGGTCCGGACGAACAAGACGATATTGGCCGAAACGCTCGAGCTTACCGCCATCGCCGGAATCAATAAGTTCATACTCGGTCCAGTCTGAGGGATATTCAATAGATGTATTCATAGAATTATAGTGTATCAAATGATACTATACGATCCATGAAGAAGCTACTCCTTGTTTTTGCCCATCCTGACGATGAGTCGTTCACATCAGCTGCTACTGTTGCTAAGTACGTAAAAGCAGGGTGGTCTGTTGACCTTATCTCGGCAACGAGAGGAGAAGCAGGAAGTTCTGGGGAATATGGAGAAAAAACGTCGGGGCAGCTTGGTTCTATCCGTCAGGGGGAGTTGCAGAAAGCGGCGCGGTTATTAGGTATTTCATCTATTACATTTTTGGGATACATGGACGGAACGCTTACTGATGAACCTCCCGGAGAACTTGAGGATAAAATTTATAAAAAAATGGAAGAACTTATTCCTGACTGTGTTATCACATTCGATACCACGGGGATCAGTAATCACCCGGATCATATAAAGCTCTGTTATGCTACGACGTTTGCGTTTCAGAAATACGCATTTTGGATAGAAAGACAAGTCACTGGAGCACCAAAACTTTATTATGCGTGCGTGCCGGAAACAGTCGTTTCTTATTTAAAACGGAAGAAAATATTTCCTGAAGTTTCATTTGGAAAACCATGGCTCGGTACGCCGGATAAATACATTACGACAGTAATAAGTTCGACTGGATTTCAAATGATAAAAAAGAAAGCGCTTCGCATGCATGTGTCTCAAAAAGAAGACGTCGAGCGTTTCTTATCGTTTCCCAAAAACCCCTTAGTGCAACAAGAATATTATATCTTACGATTGGAAGGGACGCGCGAGATATTTATGAGTAAGAATGACCGGGTTTCGGGCTCACTATGAAGATTCACGACACTCTCGCTATTCATCATTTACAGGCCTCAATAGATGGCAAAGAAATATTGCGCGATATTTCATTTACGGTAAAATCAGGAGAAGTTCATGCTATCATGGGTCCAAACGGCAGTGGTAAATCGACATTGGCGTATGCCATGATGGGTCATCCGGCGTATCGTATTCAGGGGAGAGACTCCAAAGTTACGATAAACGGAAAAAATATTCTCACTGTACCCACAGAAGTTCGGGCAAAGGCCGGCCTATTTCTGGCGTTTCAGTCTCCCATTGCAGTCCCCGGAGTGAGCGTTGTCAATCTTCTTCGTACCTCGTATCAAGAACTTCATGCCGTTAGTAAAGTTGACAAGGATAAGAATATCCAAAATCCGCTTCTTGCACGCCGGTGGAAAGCAGAGGGGTTATCGCTTATGGAGTTTATGGATGTGCTTAAAAAAAATGCCAGGGCACTTCGTATTGACGACACGTTTCTTACGCGTGGTATTCATGATGGTTTTTCAGGAGGAGAAAAGAAAAAAGTTGAAATGCTCCAAGCACTCACGCTTTCTCCGAAATTTGCGATTTTTGATGAAATTGATACGGGTCTGGATGTCGATGCGCTCAAGGTCGTTGCAAAGGGCATTGAAATACTTTCAGAGAGAGGAACTGGCGTTATTATTATTACTCACTACCAACGTATTCTAAAATACCTCAAGCCCGATGTCGTCCACATTCTGATACAGGGGAAAATTGTTAAAACAGGCCCTGCATCACTGGCAAAAGAAATAGAAGATGAGGGATATGAAAACTACAGTAATACCAGATAAGTATAAATACGGTTTTCATAAACCGGAATCATATGTTTTTAAATCCAAAAGAGGGCTGGATAGCAGGGTGGTTGCACAAATCAGCGGTCACAAAAATGAGCCCGTATGGATGCAAAAGTTACGGCAGTTGAGTTATAAAATATATCTCGCAAAATCTCTTCCTGCGTGGGGTGGAGATCTGTCAAGAATTCATTTTGATTCTATTTTCTATTACCTTAAGCCGCTTACTGATCGGGCAAAATCATGGGCAGATCTTCCCGCTGATATAAAAGATACCTATGACAGAATCGGCATTCCTGAGGCAGAGAAAAAATTTCTGGCAGGGGTCAGCGCGCAATACGAATCAGAGGTTGTGTACAAAAGTATTCATAGCATGCTTACCAAAAAAGGAGTTGTATTTTTGGATATGGACTCCGGTCTCCGTGAATATCCGGAATTGGTAAAACAATATTTCGGTACAGTGATTCCTCCTGCGGATAATAAATTTGCTGCACTCAATAGCAGTGTCTGGAGCGGGGGATCATTTGTCTACATACCCCCCGGGGTGCATGTAGATTTACCGCTTCAGGCATATTTTCGTATCAATGCCGCTAACATGGGTCAATTTGAGCGGACGCTCATCATTGC
>CAYHEJ010000008.1:0-12499 GCA_964355625.1 uncultured Gammaproteobacteria bacterium | reverse complement strand
ACAAAACAGGCCAAAACAGTCATCGGAACAAATGCTGTCGCCGCATCCATCATCTCTCAACAATTAGAAGATCTCCAAAAAATGCAGTAATTTACTTCAAAATATCCTTTTTAAGGTCTTTGGCAAGAGCAAGGAAGAAGTGTTCCATTTCGCTACTATTGAAAGGAATCAAAACTTTTGGAAAATCTTCTTTTTGAATGTCTTTTATACGGATAAACTGATTGGCGAGGTTCATTTTATCAATATCCCAGTCAAACTTTGCCTTGGCAAGTAAAATCAGCTGATTCAAATCCATTTTTTCATTTTTGAAGATAAAAAATAGGTCAATATAGTCTCTGGTTCTCGGCTTCATAAATAACGTGTGGACTTTGTTGGCTGCAATATCAATAAGGCTGTCAATCTGTAAATTACCGATCTTCTTGCTTTTCTCAATTCTCAAGAACGGATAGTAGTTAAAATCTACCTTGAGCTTCTGGTTGTCTGTATACGTTAAAATATAACTGAAAAGCCCGAGGAATTGGGATCGTTCGACATTCTTAATCTTTAATTTTGCAGATATTTTTTTTAGGAAAGCGTCAGTAACAGACTGGTTAACTTCGGAGTTTTCTGAAAACAGGTCAATATCTTCCGAGAGCCGATGATGTAAATAAAACTCCGCCAAAGCCGTGCCACCTGTCAAATAGAAATGTTTGACTATCTGGCTATCGCTCTGGGCAAGTTCCAGAAACTCAGATTGCTTGGGAGTGAGTATAGTTTGTCCCATATCAAATACTCCAATGCCCGCTTTTTGTATGGATCGAGTTTATCCTTAATTTGTTCCCAGTTATTTTTTACTTCCTGTTCACTGATTTTTTCCCGTCCAAGACCATAGTTTATGAGTTGCGTTAGCCTCCAGAGCTTATACTCTTTAGGGTTTTCTTTTTTAAACTTTTTCTCGTCTGTTGACCAGTTAATCATACTTGTATTTTATCATTTTATTATCAAATATACTATAATTCTTTGTATGCATCTCGTCCGCAACATTTTCACCTTCATCACCAAACCCATTGTTTTACTTCATCTCATCCTTGTGATCCAATGGGGGCTTTTTTTGGGAACAACATTCCACCCATATACGCTTAATGTTCCAAACCGTACGTATCTCATGCTTCGGGGACATCTCCTTTATACATCCTTCATCAGACAAGCCAAAGAGGGAGCATGGAGTCTGTATAATCCGCACACCACGCGTCCGACTCCCAAAGCATACGCACATTTATTTTTTGTCGCACTAGGAAAAATTTCAGCGATTTTTACTATCGATCCGCCGGTCATGTACATGATGTCGCGGATGATCGCAGCCGTGATTCTCTTTTGGTGTACCTATTGGTTTATCGGACTCGTACTTCCCCCATCTTTGCACGCTCTAGCGATATTTTTTGTGTTAGCGCTCGAGCCCGGGCCGCTCATGAACTTGAAACCAGCGATTTTTAGTTATTACCCGCAGATCGTCGCCTATCGCCATTTCGGCCTCCCGCATCACACGATGGGAGAAGCGATCGGACTCTTGCTTCTGGGCGCATGTATCCTTTGCGTGCAAAAACCAACGCTCAAACGACTGCTATCTCTCGGCGTACTCGGACTTATCAGTACAACAATTTTACCTCCCTACCCTGTCATTATCATTCTTACCGTCCTTGCACCATGGGCCATCTACTCTATCTTCACAGGAACGACGAAACGATTATTTCTTCCGTTTGGCATTGTCGCGATCGCAGTCGGTGCTGTCGCTCTCTTCATGAAGCATGAATTTGCCAAAGGGTATCCGTGGAAAGATTTCAATCTCGATGAAAAGAGGTGGGTCACCAATTCCGACGTACTAATTAACTACACTGCTTCTCTTCTCCTCTCTTTCCCGTTTGTTCTGTATCTTTGGGGATCGATAACAAGAAAATGGAACTCGTTTGACCGAGACCTCAAGCTTACGATACTCCTTATGACAAGTTGGGTCATTGTACCCGTATTCCTTGTTCCAATTTCTCCAGCCACATGGTTTCCGTTTGCAAATTTCCGCCTGATGGACGGCTACAATTACGTTCCCATGGGAATTTTGGCAACGCTCGGTTTATCGTTATTCGTAAAAAGGTTCAGTAAAAAATTCGTTCTCCCGATTATTCTCGCAACTCTTTTATTGATATCAGGAAGTCTAACCACTCTCTACACCACTCAGACGCTTGAGGAGCAAAAAGGCCTGTGGAGCAACGTCTATCTGGGAAACGGACATTGGCAGGCCTTCGCTTTTCTCAATACGGTTCCAAAACAGAGCGGCATCATGGTCATGAATCATTTCGGAGAAATCATACCGGATTTTGCCTCAGTCCGGACGTTTATCGGTTCCACCCCGGGCTTTGTCAACTGGAGTGAGCTCTTCCACATCGCCACACGGTTTTATACCGGACAACTCACTGACACAGAAGCGGAGGGGATTTTACAAAAAGAAGATATTTCGTACGTCTACTACTCCGATGGAGAAAAATATTACAACATCACCAGTACCCTCTATCCAAACCTCCTGACTTCTGTCTTTGAAACCCCAGGCATAATAATTTATCAAGTAAATTCCCGACGGAATTGATAATACACTGCCCCCGCGACAATCACACAGTACAATAGAATGCCGGTTCCGATAGAGGTGAGCATAAACTGAAATCCCTTTTCAGCAAGTACAAATCGTAAAAATTTTCGTATTAAAAAAACGTGAATACACAGAAATACCACTGCGCCCGCAAGACTGACAAGTTTAATCCATCCGATAGGGATGATAAAAAATAGCAGCGCGCCCAAAGTCAACATTCCCACCGCCCCGACGGCCGATACCCCCGCCATGCTTTCCCACAGGGTTGTGGCGACCGGATCGAATTTTTTGCGCTCCTTCCAAAGACGGGTCCAATAAAAACTCCGCCAGAAATATTTTTTTGCCACCGGCCAAAATCCTTCAAACTCATGATGCACCCGGACGTCAGGCGCAAAAATGATCGCGTAGCGTTTGGCGATCCGGTAGGTTAGCTCCACATCCTCCATCTGGCGGTACGCCTCGTTAAATCCGCCTAATCGATGAAATACTTCCCGCTTGATTGCGGCGATTCTGGTACTGAATAAATAATAATATCCATCCCGATCCCGCTCATTCGTCCAATAGCTCCAGTCGCGGAGCGCTTTAAACTGCGGAAAAAAATCTGTCGTTTTTTGGTGCTTATCCCACACGCCGGTGATGGCAGTCAGATCACCATCTTCTGTAAACTTCTGAGCGATTTTTGTAAGCGTATCGGGATACACCTGCACGTCACTGTCCAAAAAAACTAATACGTGACCGCTCGCACGTTTGGCCGCAGCATTTCTTGCTGCAGCAGGGCCTTTATTGCGGGTCAAACGGACAATCTTAATATTCTTTCCTACCAGATACTGTTCATTGGACGCATCGTCTCCCACAATGACTTCATAATTTTTGTATGAAGATTTCGCCAATGATGAAAGCAATAACCCAAGCGCCTCACTGGCATTGTATGCAGGGATAATAACAGAGAGATACGGATGATTCTTCGGAGTCATAGGTGTTGTTGTTTTAGTTGATTTCCCCTGTTCCGTCAAGCGGGTAACCTTGCTTTTTCGCTCCTAAAGACGCAAAATGCTGATAAATCGCGAAGAAACTTACCTTATTATCTCATCATGTCACCAGAAACTCAAAAAGTATTGATCCTTGGACCAGCTGGATTCGTGGGCCAGCAGTTAACTAGTTCCTTTGTAGATGCGAAATATTGCGTAGTTGTTGCTGATAAATCACCTGAATTTCTAGACCAAATACCGAAAGAAATCGAATCTAGGATTGTAGATCTTCAATCATTGGATCAAATCAGAGATACCCTCCGTAAGGAAAGTCCGGATGTTATCGTAAACAGTGCTGGATTAATTGGCTTTAAAAGTTGCAAGGCTGATCCGGAATTAGCATTTGCCGTAAATTCGCGTGCTGTTCAAGATTTAATCGACGCCGCTCTTGGTTTGCCAAACAAACCTCTTTTAGCGCAAATTTCGACGGATGCTGTCTTTGAAGGTAGGAATGGGGGTAATTATTATGAACATGATGAGCGTCGACCAGCATCTGTTTATGGTAAAACTAAACTCGAAGGTGACAAATATATTGAAGCATCCACGCTTCCCTGGTTAATTATCCGGACAGCCGTAGTGTACGGCGCATATAGATATTTTCATCGAACAAACAGGTTTATTGACGATGTTTTAAGTCATTTACGAAGTGGTCAACCGTTTGAAGCTATGGACGATGTAATTAACTCACCTACCTTTGTAATTAATCTGTGTCATGGATTGTTGCACTTAATGGAGAAAGAATGTAGAGGAGCCTACCATGTTGCAGGACCTGAGCCTCTATCGAAGTATCAGTTAGCGGTAAAAATAGCAAGGATCTTTAACTTGAATAGTCAATTAATTGTGCCTATTCAGAGTGCTGGCCGAGATAATTTTTCTGTATATCCTGGAAACACGAGTCTTAGTATTAAAAAGCTCACCACCACTGGTTTTATGCCAATGAGACCAAGCGAGGGCCTAAGGGAACTCCAAACCGATTCAATACTAACCGCTTTATAAGCGATGCACGTGTATATTGAAAAAAGCGTTTATGAGGCTATCATACCTGTGAACTACGCGTGCAAAGACTGCAATTTTTCGGTGAGCCAGATCCTGCTCAAGCTCGACACGCTGATTCGTTTTTTCTTCGCGGCCTGTTCCAGCTGTTTTTTTAAGGATTTTTGCACACGGAGAACAAGCGTTTCTTTTGCCGGCTTATGAAGCTCAACGACAATATCGACATCCTTAAATTCCGCCCAATAATCCGCTAGACTATGCGTGTCCCAAAATTCTGCTTCATCTCGAAACGATTTAAATGTTGGAATTTTTATTGCTTTCTTTAACATAGACAAGTCTCCTTTCTTTTTTATCAGAATCTCTGGCTGTTATTATTCGATATTCTCCTTGTTTCTCTCTTTTTATAATAACTGATAAAATTCTCGTTCCACTTCGGCCAATTGCGATATATCTACCGTCGTGTCCTTGTTTATGTAATACTATCGCTTTTATCGCCTCTTCTACTTCATGCACACTTACTGAATGCTTTTTGATATGAACTATTATCCATTGTTCCCAAATAAGTTTACGAACCTGTATTCTTGTCATATTGTATTACATTTGTATTACAAAGTCAACGAGTCTTTTATTTCCTCGCAAACGCAATCATGTCATCCCACGGATTGATTGGATTAATAATATTAAACCGATCTAAAAGTTTGCCGATGGGTTTGAGTAACCATGCCGCCCAAAGGAAATAATCTCCTGCCCGGGTGAAGGCAAAGGACAACGGAAATGGACGCGGGGTATCAGCGCGGATTTCTATATCGCGAAACCCTGCTTTTTCCAATAACAAGCGCATAGAATTAAAATCCAGAAGGACTACATGCTCCGGGTGAGCAAACCCAAACCAACGCCTTCCCATAAGTTTTCTCCAAAATCCCCCGTAATTCGGTGTCGCTAAAACTACCATTCCGCCTTTTTTGAGTAAAGAATATACTCTACCCATCATCTTAAGAGGATCACGTTCATGTTCGATTACCTGAAAAGCAGTCACGACATCAAAACCTCCACGCTCAAGGCCCGGCCTTGAATTCAGAGTTCCGTGAAAAGCAGTTAACCCATGCTTGCGACAATACTTTATCGCGTCTTTTGATAAATCTATACCGGTTGCCTTCATCCCCTTCTTTTTTGCTTCTTCTAAAAGAACACCCATTGCGCATCCAATATCTAAAAGCGTGCCTTGCTGACAAATCTCCTCCATCTTCTTTCTAAAATATTCATGGTGTACCGGCAACTGCTCAATATACGGCGTAAAATGATCTAAATCCTCATGATACAATGCGCTGATTTCTTTGGCGCTTGGCATCGGTACCACCTGCACAAGCCCGCACGACAGGCACTTCCCCATCTTCCAATTATTGTGGTGTGGAAAAAGAATCTGAAATTGATGAGTCTTACACAGAACGCATGTCATACAATCGGATTTTTATTACATCGATAATCGACAGTATACTATCCCAGGGTTTCACCTTACTCCCTGCTTTATCTACCCAATCGACTGGCATTTCAAACACGGCAATCCCAAATTTACGGGCAAAAAATACTATTTCTGTATCAAATACCCATCGGTTAATTCTGGATTTCCCGAATAATAATTTCGCCGTGTCGCGATGATATCCTTTAAAACCGCACGTGACGTCAGCTACAGCAGTATTGCACAGTATATTGGAAACTGCGGTAAATATTCTACCGGAACATTCACGGATAAACGGTTGATGCACCACAATCCGGGACTTTGGCAGCCGCCGCGATGCAATCACCATCGGATGACGCCGGAGCTCCCGCATCATCGGCGCTAGCGCTCTGATAGAAACGGATAAATCCACATCGCAAAATACGATAAATTTCCCTTTAGCTTTTGTGACTCCGTAGCGTATCGCCGCTCCTTTTCCGGAGTTTTTTTGCAGACGAAATACAGTTATTAGATGCAAATTTTTAAGAAATTTTTTCACGGGTATGTCTGACCCGTCATCCACAATGAGAAGCTCCCATGTATAGGATTGCCGTTTTAAATATGAAAATACCGTCGAAATCCCGGAAATAAGCCGCGCGCGTTCGTTGTATACGGGAATAATTAAAGACAGCAGTGGTTGTTTAGTCTTCATAATTACTTACTGTCTCCCACCCACAGCGCCATCCAACGGGCTCCTTGTATTTAAAGACGTAAAATAAATCCGCTCCATCACGGCGAACGCTGTAGACGAGCTCGTGATGCGCGTTGCTAAATTCAAACATTCCGTCAAACCAAGAGGGACTATTGGGGAAAATAGAATACTGAGCTGTTTCCGGGGCACGGGCCATCGTGATAGTGGGACCACCATAAAATCGCGCCACATGCATTAATAAACACGGATATACCCGTACTTTTTGGCCTCCACTATCACGCGCAATAAATTCCATTGCCTCTTTTACTGCACTTGCCGTACCGACGTCAAATAATCCTTGCTGCGCGACATGTTTAGTTCCTCCTGCGAGAACATTAAAATACGTCATCTCATAGGGAAAAAACCTAAACGTTATCACGGCTTCATGGATGATCACCACTCCCAGAGTCAACATAAGTGCCAGAGAACCCATCCGAGGTAACTTATTCTTTACCCATTCGACAATTGCCTGCGCGCCAAAACCAGCGAGAATTATAAAAGCAGGCATCGCGTCAATAAAATGACGGACTCTTGCGTAAATAAGGACACCGGGAATCAAAAACCTTCCCATCGCCACCAAAAACCATACGACAAAAAACAGCGGATATACCTTTTTAAGTTTTACAAACTGCCGGATGGCAATCACCATACCGACAAGCGCGAGAATACTAAGCTCTATCGGAGACTGCACGAAGAGAATGATAAATGGATACAGGTTGGGCAAATTCTTCCCTGCTCTATACATCTCTCCAAAAAGCGGAACCGGCATATTGAATCCTACGGTTTTAAAAAATGACATGACCTCGGTAAGTTTTCCAACCGGATCATCCCAAAGCCATGGCCATCCGATGATAAATACCAATAGAGCAATGACCAAAAGTGAAAATCCCGCGATCATAAATGATCCAATCGGCCGGATACTTTTCCTAAACTCAGCGCTTCCGACGCTACTAATCAATAGCCAAAGTATGACAACTGGAACGAGTATTACGGCGGTCGGCTTGGTTGCTTCGGCTAGTCCCAAAAAAACAGCACAACCCAAACCGGATATCCACGCCAAGCGGTATTTTTTTACCCGCCATAGCTTTACCCAGCGGACAAAAAAATACGAAGATGCAATAAGAAGCGATACGAGCGGGACGTCTTTGGCGTCATTTCTCATGAGATCAGCTATTGTTGGGTACAACGCATAGACAAGCGTTACCCCCGAGGCAATCCACACGGATAATCCCACTTCAACAGCCAGTCCGTACATCGCCCAAACCCCAATACTGCCAAGGAAAATCTCTCCCACATGGTGCGCGTCCCACACACTCAGGATGTGTGTTTTTTCAGCCAAAACAAATGAGGTAAAAGATGAGACGAGAAACGCAAACGGCGGATACAGATCCTCTCCATAAATATACTGGATCGGGCTATCGGCAAACAGTGTTTTGTTTCGTAAGTCGTTGAGATACGCCCGGTTGCCCGTCATCCAAAATTTTAAATTTGCCCGCCCCATAAAAAAGCTCGACGGCTCATCCCACGACATACCCACAAGCGGAACCATCATCGCCTGAAAAATAAATACACTGATAGCGAGAATAAATCCAATATGCTTCATGATTACCTGCACAATACCGTGGAAATTTAATAATCTACAAGAGATTTTACTTGTACCGTTTTGATTTTCCCTTGATGTTTTGGATTATCCGTAACCAACACTGCTTTCTCCTCGTGAGCAAGTGCAACAAAACTCGCATCATAATAACTCATTCCTGATCCACTAGCTATTTTTAACGTCTGTTTTGCCAAAGCTTCTGTTTCCGCAACAAATATAATAGGCAATTGATACGAAGCTTCGAGGGATTCCATTGCTTTTGAATCGCTTAATTTCTTTTTTAACAACACACTACCAATTTCATATCGCGAAAGCATTGGAGCAATCAATTGAACAGACCCATTTTGAGCATTCAGAAGGAGTTTATTTGCCTCCACCACGCGTTCTTCATCAACAAGACTAATCCATTTCATTGTCACAGAACTATCGACCACAACGGTACGTTTCATTATCGTCTCTCTTCTCTATCTTTTGCAATAAATTCCGACACACTTCCCCGCCACTTCCCTCTAAACGAGCGAACACGTTTAATCCTCTTCCAGAGCGCATCCCAATCAATATTCTTCTCATAATAATGAGGACGGATGACAATTTCGTCAGGTCGTTCTACTGAGATAGATACGGCAGACATAGGAGAAACCCATTGAATGAGTTTGCGGATAGAATCAGGAATTGTTAACTGGCCTCGTTCACGAATGATACTAACGGTTTTCATATAATCAGAATATCAGATTTTCTGATTTTGTCAAATTTTCGCACGGTCCGCATGACAAAATCAAGCATCTCTTTTGTAATCCCCGGATACACGCCGATCCAGAAGGCATCCCGCATGAGTTTATCAGAATTTTTCAACTCCCCTACTTTGCGGATCTGCGGATGATTGAGGTACGCGGGGTGCCGGGTCAAATTGCCTGCGAATATACTTCGTGTCGCAATTTTGTGATCCTCTAAATATGTTACTAATTCAAGTTTGGTAAACGGTGCGCCGTCTTTTACGACAATCGGAAATCCAAACCAGCTCGGGCTTGCCCCCGGCAACGCCTCCGGCAATATAAAAAACTGTTCATATTTTTTGAAAAAATCATGAAGTGTTGAAAAATTTTCTCGTCGTTTTTTTGTAAAACTTTTAAGCTTTTTGAGCTGTGCTAACCCCAATGCCGCCTGCATATCAGTGAGTTTAAGATTGTAACCAATTTGCGAATAAATATATTTGTGATCATACCCATACGGCAGTTCGCCCAGTTTCCAACCAAAGCGCATGCCGCAGGTATTGTCGCGGCCCGTGTCACACCAGCAATCCCTGCCCCAGTCGCGAAACTGGCGGATGGCCCGATGAATCATGTGATTGTTCGTAACGACCGCGCCGCCTTCGCCCATGGTAATCTGATGAGCAGGATAGAAAGAAAATGTCGCAATATGACCAAAAGTCCCTGCTAATTTACCTTTATACTCCCCTCCTAATGCATCACAGCAATCTTCAATAAACCAGAGATTATGTTTTTCAACGAGTCTCATGATCTCATCAAGAGGCATGAGGTTGCCAAGCGTATGGGCCATCATGATCACTTTCGTTTTGGCGGTTATGGCTTTTTCCAAATCCTTCGGATTGACGTTTTTTGTAACTAAATCGTTATCAAGGAGAACCGCGGTGCAGCGGTTTTGCAAAATTGGATTGAGTGTTGTAGGAAATCCGGTTGCAACGGTAATAACTTCATCTCCCGGTAGTAACCTTTTTTCTCGAAATATAGGTGATGTAATTGCAGTAAGTGCTACCAGATTTGCAGAAGAGCCGGAATTGACTAAAGAAACATGTTTTACCCCAAGAAATTTCCCAAATTCTTTTTCAAACTCCAAAGCAAACCGCCCCTCCGTCCACCACCCGTCCAGGACCGCCTCAACCCCGCTTAACAGCTCTTTCTGGTCAAACACCTTCCCTGATACGGGAACAGGAGAAACGCCCGGTATAAATTTCTTTTTGGAAAAGTTTTTATTATAATGCGAAAGTATCTGCTTTTGTAACGGTTTAGATAACATAGAGGTTACTCGAAGCAGATTATATACTTCCGCTCAACCATTGTTAATATACCTGATTATGACTCCCTATGTCATAGAAACGAACCGTATCTCTGTCGATTGGCGTATATACAACGCGAATATCAGCCGTTATTGAAAACGCCCGGTGTTCTGACTTCTCGCCAACAAGAGCATGATCACGAAGAATTGGATTCTGAGGATTTAATACAAATAATTCAACTCTATCGCGAAATCGTTTAACCAATTTAGAATCTCTCGCTAAACGTTTCTTAAAATGTTTAGTAAATTGACGATGATAGTCAATGTTCATGCATTCAGTTGTTTCATAAGTTCATCAACAGAATGTGCAGTCTGAACGTTTTTTCCCTCTTCAAAGTCTTTTGTCATCTTGTCGTACCGGGCAATTGCTCGTTTGGAAAGTTTTACCGCAGGTTCTACAAATCCCACCGCTACCTTTTTATCAATAAATTGCCGTAGAAAAAGCCGCATCACATCCTGCAAAGATGAAAATCCCTGACTGATAGCCTCGCTCTCCGCCTGATCACGAAGCTTTTTTTCCACCGGTATCTGTATTATTGTTTTAGACATATATTATGATTATAATGGTTTCATAATTGTTGTCAAGATAACCTTAATGATAGATTCTCTATCCAATCCATTGGCTTTCCGCATGTAATCCTGCAAACCGATCACTTTGGTAAACCGATCTGGGACTCCAATACGTTTAAATTTGACAGACAATCCTGACTCGGCCAGCACTTCGGCAACAGCGCTCCCTAATCCGCCGATCACGCTATGTTCTTCTAAAGTAACGATAACTTTTGTTTTTTTTGCACTATCAAGAATTATTTTCTCATCAATCGGTTTTATCGTCGGCATGCTAATTATCCGGGCATGAGGTATCTTCAAAGCAGCTTCAAGCATCGTCGAGCTGGCAATAATCGTTACATCCTTCCCGTCTCGCATAACGATCCCCTTTCCGATTTTGAAATCCGGTTTCTTTTTGTGAAGCATAGGCTCTCCTGCTTTTCCAAGACGAAGATACACAGGACCTTTGTGCTTTATCATGGCAATAACGGATAATTCCGCTTCCACCGGATCGCCTGGCGCAAGAATCACCATGTTCGGCAATGTCCGTAAAATTCCAATATCTTCCAATCCGTGATGCGTGTGTCCGTACGCTCCGTAACTAAATCCTGCCCCAACCCCGACGATTTTGACATTGAGATTTTGATAGCAAATATCGTTCCGTATCTGCTCAAAATTACGCATCGTGGCGAACGGAACGATTGAATACATAATAGGCTCAAATCCTTCCATTGCAAGCCCAGCAGCGACCCCCGCCATGTTTTGTTCCGCAACCCCCATGTTCAAATATTGACCGGGTAATTCTTTTTGAAATTCTTCAAATACCGAGAACCCCAAATCTCCGGTCAGAAGCATGATCCGGCTATCTTTTTTAGCAAGCTCCAACAATGTTTTAGCGAATGTAGTTCTCATATTCTTCCTCCGTAGGCGGCTTATACTGCGATGAAACTTTTCCAATGTGTTGTTTTGGCCCGCCTAAACCTTTAATCGTATGCGCAATGACGGCCAACGGTTTATCATGTACGGAAGATAACGCAGGAATTAATGCTTCAAATGAGTGTCCATCGACTTCCTTTACTGCAAATCCAAATGCTTTCCATTTATCGGCAAACGGCTCCAAATCTAAGACATCTTTCGTAAATCCATACCCTTGCAGTTTGTTGTAATCAATAATCACGGTTAAATTATTGAGTTTGTGATGCCCTGCAAACAGTGCTGCCTCCCACGTACTCCCCTCATCGCACTCGCCATCGGAAAGAACTGCGAAAACGCGGGGAGTTCTATGCTTCAACGCCCACGCCATTCCGACGGCCATCGATAACCCGTGTCCCAATGCTCCTGCTGATACCTCGACCCCCGGCACGCAGTGACGGGTCGAATGGCCCGGTAATATGCCATCATCAACTTCATACTTATCTAAAATTTTTTTTGGAAAAAATCCGCGTTCGGCGAGGAC
>CAYHEJ010000007.1:0-12548 GCA_964355625.1 uncultured Gammaproteobacteria bacterium | reverse complement strand
ATAAAAAATCTCACTACTGTGGACATACGGCCAATCCGTGAAAAACTTATCGCTTATGCCCGGGAAAAATTTTACGCACAACTTAAGGAGTAGGGGTCGGTGTGGGAGTAGTAAACGCCTGGTTTACACTGATATGGATTTCGGTTTCTGCAGAGTTCCCTTTGTCATCAGTTGCTTTGACTTTTATAGACTGATACGGACCATTTGCAATACTCACAGAATCGGTAAACTTAGCATCTGATCGTTCTTTCTTTTTATCTCCGTTTACAAATATTTCTACTTTGGTAATTGTGTTAAGGCTAGAAGCTTCAACACGGACGGATACATCATTTGTGTCAACCCGCGATTCATTACCCGGATCTTTTATAGTAACGGTTATAGTATCGGTACCCTGATATGTGTCTTTCGGAGCATGAAACTTCGCGTCGCTCTGAGCGGCAATCCACGGGTCGATTGCTTCCTGCCAGCGGTTTTTCCCGTCGCTTGAGACCGGATCCTGCTCAGCAAAAACGACAAATTGTCTGGTGTCATATTCACCTTTAGCGATTTCTATGCTATTGGCTAGTTTGTCTCCGTCTTTGCGCGATATTTTGAGATTTTGGTAGACAGTCGAAAGTCCCGTCGGCTCCGTACCTTTAATAAACCGCTCTTTGCGGGTTGGATTCCCGTTTTGCGGTGTCCCGCCTCCGTAGCTATCAATATCCATCTCGATAATAGAATCTGGTCGTATAAACGGCTCATCTGGTTTGGTTTTGAGTATATCTGATATGATACGATTCCATATCGGAGCGGCACCCGTCACCCCCGAGGCAAGAGCAGGATTCATCGGTGAATTATCGTTATTTCCCACCCACGTACCGACGACGACTGAGGGCGTATATCCGACCGTCCAGTTATCCCGTTTATCATCCGTCGTACCGGTTTTCACCGCAACCGTTTTGCCTGAAACTACCAAGTACGATTTCGGTCCAAACACATCTTTTCTGGCGTCGTTATCAGAAAGGATATCAGAGATAAGATACGCTAAGTCCGGAGCGACCACCGAGCGTGCTGGGGTGGGTTTGTATTCATACAGGACTTTGCCTCTTGGATCTTCAACTTTTAATAACGAAACCGGATCATGTCGATTACCCTGTGTCGCAAATACACCAAAAGCACTTGTTATATCTAAAAGCGTCACTTCACCTCCACCGAGGGTAAGGGAAAGGCCAAATTGTTTTATATGCTCATCCGTAGGCTCAAGCGTCGTAAGACCCATGTCATAGCCTAGCCGCAATACATCTCTTATGCCTACCAAAGCACTCACTTTGACAGCAACTGTGTTTATGGAATTTCCCAATGCATACCGGAGTTGAACCGGGCCTCTGAATTTACTGTCATAATTTTTTGGATTGTACTCCGGCTTTTTGGGATCACCCGAAGGATATTTGGTATCGACATCCATTAATACTGTTGCTGCTGTATAACCCTTTTTAAACGCCGCGGCATAGGTAAACGGCTTTATCGTCGAACCGGGCTGGCGGAGGCCTTGTACCGCTACATTGTACTTATATCCACTGCTGTCAGTCGCTGTATAATCTTTTGATCCTACCATAACCAATATCTCGCCGGTCGAGGGATCTATGGCTACCGCGGCACCGTTGGTCACTTTCAAATTTTTGGCTTTGTCAACTTCTTCTTTGACGATCTCTTGCGCTTTATCTTGAAATTTCCAATCAAGTGTTGTCGTCACTTTCAGGCCACCGCCTTCGACAAGTTTGGAACCGAATCGTTCTATCAACTGATCTTTTACATATGCGACAAAATGGGGAGCACGGAGACTGCCGTTATCATCAGTGAATTTTACTGTTTCCAATTGTTTTTTCGCTTCCGTCTCTTGAAATCCGCTGATATATCCATCTTCACGCATGCGGCGCAAAACCTGTTCGGTACGCCACACATACGCCTTCGGCTGTCCGGAAAAGGGAGAATATTGAGTCGGTGATTGGGGAAGTCCGGCTAAAACTGCCGATTCAACAAGATTTAACTCACGTACCGGCTTTCCAAAATAGTATTGGGCCGCCGACTCTACGCCCACAGCAGTGCCTCCGTAGGGCGCTTCATTGAGATACATCAATAATATTTCATCTTTTTTATATTTTTTCTCGATTTGAATGGCGAGTATTGCTTCTTTTATTTTACGAGGCAATGTACGCTGATTTGTAAGAAGCGCGTTTTTTACAAGTTGTTGGGTTAGAGTGCTTCCTCCCTGGCAGCGTCTCAAAAAAATACAAGCACCCATACCGCGGATAATTCCGCTTAACGAAAACCCCTGATGTTTATAAAAATCTTTATCTTCTACGGCGATCGTTGCTTGCTTCAGATATTCAGGAACGTCATCGAATTTTACAGGCAATCTATTTTGATCTTGATAAATGTCGTAGAGCGTCTCTCCTTCGCGGTCGAGGATGACGGTCGAGAGCCCATCAGTCCGCCGCACGCGGTCCGGCCTCGGTAGGTCTTTAGCATACCAGGCAAAGAGAATTCCTGTGAAAAGAAAGAGGATAACAAGCCCTATGAATCCAACCATGGCGATCGTCGCCCATGTTGAAGTTCTTACTGTATGAATACTATACCGGCGGCGTAGCTGCCTTTTGTTGAATAGATCCAACATATAGCTATTGTACGAGTAATTGCACTATTTGACAACGAAGTGTATAATACTAATTCATAGTATGAAAACACAAGGCAACCAATACTTTTACTTTTATTTTACTCCATCCCTTGGGGGGGTTGCTCTTGTGGCACATACCTAAATAAAAGTATATTCCACACGAACCCCGCCAAGCGGGGTTTTTTTGTGGCTAAAACTATGAAAAAACATATTATTATCGCCGGCCCATGTGCAGCAGAATCAAGAGATCAAATTCTGACGTCTCTTCATGAGGCGAAAAAGAGGAACGTTGACTTCATGCGCATTAGTCTGTGGAAACCAAGAACCAAACCCGGATTTGAGGGTCTTGGATACAGAGGAATCGAGCTTCTGATTGAGTCTGCTAGACTCGGCGTGAATCCGGCGACCGAAGTAATTTTGCCAGAACAAGCGCGTACCGTTATGGATGAGGTGTTTCGTGGAGTACCCAACTGCAAATTGATGCTTTGGATCGGTTCGCGCAATCAAAATCACGTCATCCAGCGGGAAATCGCCCGGATTGCGGGATCAGATAAACGTGTAGTTCTCATGGTGAAAAACCAACCATGGTCTAGTGAGGATCATTGGGAGGGGATTGTCGGGCATGTGTTAAGCGGCGGAATCGATAAAAATCGAATTATTCTCTGCCACCGCGGGTTTATTCCAAACGGTATAAACCCATGTGGATACAAAAATGTCCCTGACTATGCAATGGCTATGAGAATAAAAAACACATCGCAATTACCTATGATATTTGACCCATCGCATACGGGCGGTGAGGTTAAGAAGGTAATACAGATCACGGGTGAAGCGATGAAACATGCCTTTAATGGCATTATCGTTGAGGTGCATCCAGATCCGGTACACGCGCTTACGGACGCAAAACAGCAATTGACATGGAAAGAATTTGACCAACTAACCATATGAAACAGATTATTATCGGCGATCACGTTATGGAGCACATCGAATCTCTTTTTAACCTCACGGTGTATTCCAAGGTGTTTATTGTCACGGACAAAACGGTGAAGTCACTTTTTATAAGAACATTGTTATCGGGGTTAACGGGAAATCCTACTGTTTTTGCCATCCCTACCGGAGAGAAAGAAAAAAATCTGGTCAGTGTCCAAAAGATACTTTCGGCAATGCATGAAGCACGCTGTGATAGAGACTCGTTGGTAATCAATCTTGGCGGAGGCGTAATAAGTGACCTTGGTGGATTTGCGGCAAGCATCTTCATGCGCGGTGTTGACGTAATCAATATCCCAACGACATTGCTTGCCCAAGCGGATGCAGGAGTCGGTGGCAAAACAGGCGTCAATTTTATGGGCGTTAAAAACCTTATTGGTACATTTAATCAACCTATTGGCGTAGTCATCGATGTGGCAACGTTAAACACGCTTCCGGATCGAGAATTTATCTCAGGATTCGCTGAAATCATTAAACATGGACTTATTGCAGATCCCATATTGTTTCGCCTGGCAATATCTAAAAAGCCGCGTGAATTTACTCACAGGGAACTTGCTGATATTATCACGCGTTCATGCAAAATAAAAATTGATATCGTACGCAAGGATACAAAAGAAAAAGGAAACCGTAAACTCCTTAATTTTGGTCATACGGTTGGTCACGCCATTGAGGCGTTAAGTCAAACGACAAAACTTCCACTGCTTCATGGTGAGGCGGTTGTTCTTGGCATGATCGTCGAAACAAAACTTTCACAACTTACTGGTCTTCTATCGCAAGGCCAATGTAACGTCATCACACAATGTTTACAATCATTTTCTTTGACAAAAAATCCATGCTCGATACCCTCAATTTTAACACTCATCCAATCGGACAAAAAAAGTGCGAATGGGATTATCCAGTGGACTCTATTAAAAAAAATCGGCGAAGGAGTAGTCAATCAAACAGTCAATACTGATGTAGTCATTCAGGCACTGAAAGGAACGATCGTATGAAAATCTTAGTTATACACGGCCCAAATTTAAATTTGTTGGGAAAGCGCGATCCGGAAAAATACGGATCATTCACGCTTGAGGAAATTAACAGAATACTTACAAAACAGGCTAAGACTTTGGACTGCCATGTCGTATTTTTTCAATCAAACCATGAAGGAGCCATTATTGATTTTTTGCAAAAAGACTCATCCCGCGCAAGCGATGGAATATTAATTAATCCGGGGGCTCTCGTCCGATATGGTTTTTCACTTCGGCAAGCTCTGATAGATTTAGAAAAACCAGTTGTAGAGGTGCATATGAGTAATATCGAACACACCGGTATCAATAAGACGGTAAACGTGTTGGAGGACGTTCGTGTTGATCAGGCAGTGGGGCTCAAAGAACAAAGTTACGTCGTCGGTCTAATAAAACTATTACAGACAATTATATGAACTTACATGTAGTATCAACGCTATCAATAAACGGCGAGGTAACAATGCCTCGAAGCAAAACGCATTCATTCAGGGCGTTAGTTTTGGCGTCGCTTGCAGATGGCATATCCATCGTCCGTCAACCGAAGCTCAGTAATGATTGGCTAGAATCGGTTCGTGCGATGCGGCTCTATGGAGCTAAAATCAATGAAATAGAAAACAACGTCTTTCAGGTTGAAGGTGTTGCTGGCAACCCGCAAACACCATCGGACATTATAAATGTGAATAATTCCGGAACGATGCTCTTTTTTATAGCCGGAGTGGCAGCAGCGTGCCCTGGGATATCGATTATTACAGGCGATGAATCCATTCGAACACTTCGGAAGATTTCCAAAAATCTATTTCAACCGTTTGGCGAACTTGGTGTCGAAATCATTTCGACTAAGGGCGATGGTATGGCACCATTAGTCATCAAAGGCAAGGTGAATGGCGGAGTTGCCCACATGGACGGAACCGGTTGTCAACCGGTATTTAGCGTACTAGTTGCTTCAGCACTTTCATCGAAACCTGTTGAAATATTTGTAACCAATCCGGGAGAAACAGCATATATAGATTTACTGCTATTTTGGTTTACAAAAGTAGGAATCCGATTTGAAAATGTCGGAAATACCCATACCCATTATATTTTTTCGGGAAACACTCCACCGAAAGCTTTCGATACGGTGATTCCGCTAGAGTGGTCAGCACCGGCGTACCCGCTTCTTGCGGCACTACTCTTGAGGAATTCAAAAATCACCGTGAACGGTATGGATTTCAGCGATCCGTATGGTGATAAATTTGTCATCGACATCCTCCAAAAAATGGGTGGCGACATAACTAGTGGCGATTCTCTCACTGCCCGATCAAGCACATTGCATGGTGTTGAGGTCGATATGAACAAGCTCCCTGATCAGGTGCCGACAATAGCGGTTGCCGCCTGTTTCGCAATAGGAAAAACTATAATAAAAAATGCTTTAACCGCAAGATGGAAAGAGTGCGATAGAATTTCTGCGCTTTGCAGCGAACTCAATAAAATGGGAGCTCATATCGAAGAAAAGAAAGACGGACTTGTCATCGCTGGAGACGAAGGCAAAGGTATTCACGGAGCGTCTGTTAACGGACACATGGATCACCGCATGGTGTTATCTCTTGCTGTTGCAGGTTTAGCTGCCCACGGAACAACTGTAATATCCGATGCTTTAATGCTGGAAAAATCATTCGAGACATTTATTCCCGATATGATGCGGGCAGGCGCTAATTTCGAGCTAAAGGAGAACATATGAGAAATATTATTTTAATCGGCATGAAAGGATGCGGCAAATCGACCGTAGGAAAGTTATTGGCGGAAAAACTTGATATGCTTTTTATTGATCTTGACCTAGAGATTATTAAACATCACGAGAAAGATACCGATGAACATTTGTCATGCAGGGAAATATTTGTAAACCGTGGAGAAAAATATTTTCGAGAGCTAGAAACCAACGCACTGAAAACAGTTATAACTAAACACAATATAATTCTTTCCTGCGGAGGAGGGGCACCATTAGCTGAGACAAACCAAAGGATACTTAAAACAATAGGAACGATCGTGTATCTTGACGCTGATATTGATGTACTGCGTTCCCGATTATCAACCGGTGGTGCCCATACATTTTTTTCAGATAATCGAAATCAGATATTCACTAAATTAGCAAGAATTCGAATTTCGATAAAACACGAGTCACCGGAAGAAATTGCTGATAAAATTTGCAATATCCTCAAGAAAAGGATCATAAACGGTGAAACGAAAATTATCGGATTTATGGGCTCAACGTACAAAACAAGCAAGATGTTTGGATTATATAACGCGGCATTTGAAGCTCTCCATCTCAATTTCGTGTACATACCGTTGGTCGTAACCGATGTACAAAAGGCGGTTGAAGGCATACGGAATCTGGGAATATCTGCCGTTGGCATCACAATTCCATATAAGACAGAGATCGTGCCCTTTCTTGATGAATTGGATACCAATGCCCAACGGATCGGTGCGGTCAATGCAATTGTAAACAGAAACGGAAGGTTATTCGGCCACAACACGGATGGTGAAGGAGCTATATTGGCGCTCAAAGAGCAAACAGTTGTCCAAGGTAAACGGGTAGTACTTTTAGGCGCCGGCGGGGTTGCGCGGGCGTTGGTCTTTGCTCTCAAAGATAACGGCGCAGACATAACCATTCTCAACAGAAGTGGTCACTTTGATACTCTTGACGCCTTGCCGCGATATATAAAAAATGCCGACATACTTATTAATGCAACATCAGTTGGCATGGAGCCGAATATACATGCATCGTTGGTTCCAAAAGATATGTTGCGTCCGGATCTCGTCGTTTTGGATGTTGTGAGTAATCCCAAAGAAACACAATTACTCAAAGACGCAAAGGATGCGGGGTGCACGATTGTAAATGCCAATCGGATGCTCCTTTGGCAAGCAGTTTTGAAATTTACGGTATATACTGGAGTTGATGCGCCATTTTCTGTAATGGAATCGGCACTTAAAGAAATGGAGTAACTATGGCAGGCAATACGTTCGGACAACTATTTAGAATCACTACCTTCGGGGAATCCCATGGGGGCGCTGTTGGCGTGGTTGTCGACGGGTGTCCGCCGGGAGTTGAGATTTCAACAGAAGATATACAAAAAGAGCTTGATCGAAGAAAACCCGGACAAAGTACTATAACGTCTCCACGTAAAGAACAGGATGAAATCCATATCATGTCTGGTGTCTTTGACGGAAAGACAACCGGAACGCCTATCATGCTTATGGCGTTTAATACAGACGCCAAACCGGAAGATTATATCCATCTAAAAGATCTGTATCGACCGGGACACGCTGATTTTACTTTTGAAAAAAAATACGGGATTCGCGACTGGAGAGGATCAGGACGCGCATCAGCACGCGAAACGCTTGGAAGAGTAGCTGCGGGTGCTATTGCCAAAAAGTTTCTAAAAGAAAAATTGCATATTGAAATACTGAGTTTTGTCCAGCAGGTTGGCGACATTAAAACTAATATCATTGAGGCTACACGCGAACAAATTGAATCCAATATTGTCCGTTGTCCGGATCAGGAAGCTGCAAAAAAGATGATCATGCTTATCGAAACCGTCCGCGATGAAGGGGACTCGATTGGTGGCATCATTCGTGGGATTATAAAAAATGTGCCCATCGGCCTTGGTGAACCGGTGTTTGATAAATTATCAGCAGATTTAGGGAAAGCCATGCTCAGTATCAACGCGGTCAAAGGATTTGATATCGGATCAGGATTTGACGGCGTAACTATGCGTGGGAGTTTGCATAATGACGAATTTGTGGCTGACCGAAACGGAAAAATATCAACCAAAACAAATAATGCCGGAGGGGTATTGGGGGGTATATCAAACGGCGAGACGATCTATTTTCGGGTTGCCATAAAACCCGTATCAACAGTTCACAAAAAGCAACGTACAATAAATACAAAAGGTGAGTCTGTTGACCTGGAAGCAACCGGGAGACATGATCCATGCGTATTGCCGAGGGCTGTGCCGATTGTTGATGCAATGGCGGCACTGGTTATCATGGATCATTATTTACGCCACAAGATATGAAATTAGAAAATTTACGAAAACAAATTGATGCAACTGATGAAGCGTTAGTTTCTCTATTGGCCAAACGTATGAACATAGTGAAGAAAATTAGGGCAGTCAAACTTCAACAAGGATTACCTTCACTAGATCAAAACCGTTGGCAAGAAGTATTATCGTCTGTCGTTTTAAAAGCAAAAACACATGGATTAAATACTGATCTAGTGAGAGAAATTTGGAATTCAATAAACTATGAACGTATCAAAACGTCTTAACCGATTTCCTGAATACATTTTTTCCAGACTTTCTAAACGAACTTCAAAAAACGTTCTAGATTTAAGTATAGGATCTCCTGATTTTGCGCCAAGTCAGATATACATAAAAAAACTCAAGGAATATATTGATGAACCGGCAAGTCATATGTATCCGGGATATGGAGCTATACCCGAATTTACTGAAGGATTACAATCTTGGTATGCACAAAGATTTCATGTTCGCCTCGAGGAGAACGAGCTCTATCCGCTATTAGGAAGTCGGGATGGTGTTGCTCACCTGCCATTAGCACTTTGCGACAAAGGGGATGAGATATTGGTCCCTGATCCGGGATATCCGGCATTTTCCGGACCAGCACTGATGATTGGCGTCAAACCTATCTATTACAATCTCGCGATAGATTACAAGGAATTAGAAAAAAAGGTATCCGCAAAAACGAAATATATATGGGTCAATTACCCATCAAATCCTACTGGAGAGGTTACCACAATACGTGAATTAAAACTTCTCGTAGAGTTTGCAAAAAAGCATAATATTTGGCTTTTGTATGATAATGCATATTCAGAAATTACGTTTGATGGATATATAGCGCCAAGTATTTTACAGATTGTTGGCGCTAAAGATATTGCCGTAGAAATTGGTTCATTCTCAAAAACATTTTCGTTTGCCGGATTTCGGATGGGGTGGATTGTAGGCAATAGTAAAATAATTTCAGCCCTCGCGAAAGTCAAGTCTCAGATGGACTCGGGAATGGCTACACCTCTGCAAAAAATGGGCGCATATGCGTTGATGAACCCCGACCGCGAATGGCAGACAAACATGATTGAAAGTTTAACAAAACGACGGAATAAGATAATTACATATCTTGGAACACTAGATTTACACGCTGAAAAATGTCTGGGCGGTCTGTATCTCTGGGTAAAAATTCCTGATAATTATTCGAATTCTGATACGTATTCAACCAAGTTACTTGAAGAAAATCAAATACTCGTGACTCCCGGAACAGCCTTTGGTAAAAATGGCACCTGGTATATTCGCGTCAGCTTTTGCGGGACTATAGACAATATATGAAAAAAGTGGGTATTATCGGAAACGGCAGGTTTGGAAAAGTGCTAGATCGACTGTTACAAGACGATTTTGATGTAACAACGTACACTAAACAATCGACTGTTAGCGATATATATAAAAACGATGTGATATTTTATGCAGTTCCCATCGCCGCATTTGAAGGAGTTATATCGTCACATAAAAAATATTTTAAACCCAACCATCTTCTTATCGATGTACTATCCGTAAAACTTCATCCAAAAAAAGTCTTTGAAAAACATTTAAGAGATAGTCAAACACAAGCATTATTAACCCATCCGATGTTCGGTCCGGATAGTTCCAAAAACGGATTTGGGGGATTGCCAATTATCATGGATCAATTCAGAGCGAGCAAAGAAAGTTATGATTTTTGGAAAAACTATTTCTCCAACAAAAAGTTACAAATTATTGAAATGTCGGCAAACGAACATGATAGGCTTGCGGCTAATTCCCAAGGACTCACTCATTTCGTTGGCCGCCTCTTGAACGACTACGGATTAAAACCTACATCGATAGACTCTTTAGGTACAAAGAAACTACTGGAAGTTATTGATCAAACATGTAACGATACGTGGCAATTGTTCTCTAATCTTCAACACTTTAACCCCTACACCAAACGCATGAGATTAAAACTTGGAGAGACATTTGATCAACTGTATAATAAATTATTACCCAGGCAAGTAAACCCAAATTTCATTACCTTTGGTATTCAGGGCGGCAAAGGAAGCTTTAACGAACAGGCGCTTCAGTACTATGTACAAAAAGAACATATCAAAAAATATAGAATCAAATATTTATACACTTCGGCTCGAGTAATGCATGCGCTACATGTGGGGGACATAGATTTTGGCCAATTTGCTATCCATAATTCCGTCGGAGGAATAGTAGATGAATCCATAAAAGCGATGGCAGATTACAAATTTACAATCATCCGTGAATTCGCAATCAAAATTTCTCATGCATTAATGATCCGCTCAGATGCAAATATAAGTGAGATTAATTCGATCATGACTCACCCTCAGGTGTTCGCGCAGTGCAAACAAACACTTGCTCTAAAATATCCGCACCTAAAACAACTATCAGGTTCTGGAATTTTATTGGATCAGGCCGTGGTTGCGAAACAATTAGGAAAAAATATCGCAACCATGGGAAGCAACATGTTAGCAAAACTTTATGGTCTAAAAATAATTGAAGACGATTTGCAAGACGCAAAAGAAAACCTCACTAGTTTCCTTATGGTATCGCGAGTATAATAATTCTATGGATGCAATCGAACATTTATTAACCAGGGGAGTCGATAAAATGTTACAATAGAATAATGAATAAGCAAATCGATACAACAACGATCATCAATAAATTAAAACATCTAGACCCAGAAAAGATTATTATTTTCGGTTCGTACGCAAGAGGAAATCCTGACCCTGATAGTGATGTCGATGTATTAGTTATCCAAAAAACCCAAAAAAAACCAACGGAAAGAGTATCTCAAGTGTTACGATCTGTCTGGGGGAGCATCCCGAACATCGAAGCTCAAATCATAACTCCTGAAGAATTTCAGCAGGCGATAAACCAGAATCGATTCTTTATCACCCAAGAAGTACTAAAATACGGTAAAGTGATCTATGAAAAAAATTAACTTTGCTAGCGATGTGACGACTTGGCTAGCATTTGCCGAATACGATTTAAAATCAGCAAAGTGGCAGCAAGAAGGAAAGATTTACGTCTCTACCTGTTATGCTTCTCAACAAGCGGCGGAGAAAGCTTTGAAAGCTCTATTATTAGCAAACGGAAAGATACCCCCAAAAATTCACAGTTTAGATCGTCTCGTAACCGAGCTGAAAACAATAAAAATTAATATTTCAGAGATAGAATCAGAAGCGCGCGAGTTAGACACATATTACATTACGACCCGTTATCCGGGACAGTACGGCGGACCGGAAGGATTATATGGTCAGGAAGATGCCACAAAAGCAATTAAGTCAGCCGAAAACATTCTAACATTCGTAAAAGGTCATCTACACTAGTATCTACCTAACAAAGACATATGGATGCAATTGAAGAATTATTAACAAGAGGTGTTGAAAATATTATTCCGGGTAAGGAAAAACTCCGGACGCTCATCGAAAGTGGAAAAAAACTCAATATTTACTTAGGTATTGACCCAACGGCTACCACAATCCATATCGGTCACGCAGTACCGCTACGGAAACTCAATGCATTTGCCCAAGCGGGTCATAACGTAACGTTTCTTATCGGAGATTTTACAGCATTAATAGGAGATACTTCAGATAAGGATGCCGAAAGACCGATCCTCACGAGTGAACAGATACAAGAAAATTTTCGGTCTTACAAAAAACAAGCTGAAAAAGTTTTGGATTTTTCTAAAGTAAACGTGCACTTTAATAGCGAGTGGCTGAAAGATCTTACATTCGAAGAAATAATCAAACTCATGCAACACTTTTCTGCAGGAGACTTTGTCGGTCGCGAACTTATAAAAAAGCGTCTGATAGAAAGTAA
>CAYHEJ010000006.1:0-12632 GCA_964355625.1 uncultured Gammaproteobacteria bacterium | reverse complement strand
ATCAGAAAAAGCGGGACGAACAGCATCAGGGGGGCATTATAGAATATGCCAGAGCTCTGGGAATGGGTAAGGTAGCGCTTTTATGCCCGAAATGCGGTAAACAGACGCGCGTAGGATATGTGGTTACCAAAAAGGAAAAAGAGCGGATTTGTAAAAAGTGTGAGCAAAGAATTTAACTATGCATACATTTGAAGAAAAATATCAGAAAGAAATCGTACCGGCATTTATGTCGACCCACGGGGTAAAAAACCGTATGGCAGTGCCGAAGCTGGTTAAAATTGTCCTCAATTGCGGGATAGGAGAAGCCCTTGCGGACAAAAAAGTCATAGAAAAAATGTCTGCACAGATGGCAGTGATTACCGGACAGAAGCCGCAGGTGATGAAGGCCAAAAAAGCGATTTCAACTTTTAAGCTTCGTGCCGGCGATGCGGTAGGTTTACGCGTTACGCTCCGCGGCAGGCGTATGTATGATTTTTATCAGAAATTAGTGATGATGGCGCTTCCCCGAGTCAGGGATTTCCGGGGCGTACCGGACAAAGGTTTTGACGGAAAAGGCAATAATACCTTGTGGATAAACGAGCAATCCATGTTTCCTTATTTGGACTAAAACATGATAGACAAAGTACGCGGCATGGAGATGACGTTTGTGACAACTGCAGCAACCAATGAACACGGGAAAATATTACTGAGTTTATTGGGTATGCCGTTTGTAAAATAAAAACTATGGCAAAAACATCAGATATCGTCAAATTTCAAAAAAAACAAAAATTTCAGGTCCGCCACCGCAACCGGTGTTCTCTTTGCGGCAGATCGCGTGCGTACATGAGAAAGTTCGGTATCTGTCGATTGTGTTTTCGCGCTCTTGCGCACAAAGGAGACTTGCCGGGAGTAATAAAAGCGTCTTGGTAAAGCCTGCTTGCGCAGACAAGGAGATATATGGTAAATGATCCAGTAGGTGATTTATTAGCACAAATAAAAAATGCGTCCATGGCCGGTTTACGGGTAGTGGAACTTCCGCATTCGCGGTTGAAATTTGCTGTTGCAAAAGTTCTTTTTCAGGAAGGCTATGTGGGTACTGTGGAAAAATTTGGAAACGAGCCAAAATTCATGCTTCGAATCGGCATTAAATACCAAGGCGATTCTCCGGTAATCACCGGGGTGAAGCGTATGAGTAAACCCGGTCTCCGGTCATATGTGAACCGGTACACAATTCCCATGGTTGTGGGGGGTATGGGGATAGCGATTCTATCCACTCCATCGGGTATTATGACCGGCCGCGATGCAAAGAAAAAGGGAATTGGTGGAGAAATATTGTGCACGATTTGGTAACTAACTATGTCACGCATTGGAAACGCAATTATCACGGTCGCAAAAGATGTCACTATCACCCAAGAGAGGGATCATCTTGTGGTAAAAGGTTCAAAGGGTGAGATTAAATTAATTCTCCCGCAAGGCATTACGATGACGAGAGATGGGGATACGATTAAAATCGGGCGTCTTCATAACGACAAACCAAGTAAATCTCTCCATGGATATTTGCGTGCGGCACTCGATAATGCCATCACCGGAGTCACGAAGGGTTGGACGAAGACTCTCGAGCTTTCCGGAGTAGGGTATCGGGCAAGCGTCACCGGCGTGAATCTCGTTTTAACCATCGGTTTTTCTCATCCGGTTACTATAGAGCCGCCTTCAGGGATCGCGTTTACGGTGAATGAGAGTAAAATCATTGTATCCGGAATAGATCGGCAGGCAGTCGGTCAGATGGCAGCGAGCATCCGTGAAAAGAAAAAGCCAGAGCCCTACAAAGGAAAAGGCATTAAGTATGAGGGAGAGCATATCCGCAAAAAGGCAGGAAAAGCCAAAGCTGTCAGCTCGGCTGTTGGAGGAGCAAAATAACATCATATGAAAACTAAAAATGAGCAGCGGTTAAAAAGAAAATTGCGCATCCGTGCTAAAGTCAACGGGACAAAAGATCGTCCGCGATTGGCTGTTTTCCGTTCAAACAAAGCGCTGTATGTCCAATTGATTGACGATGCTTCTGAGACGACGATCCTTTCAGCTGCAGTCAAGGGTTCAACGGTGGTGAATGCAAAACAGTTAGGACTAGATATTGCGGTACTTGCAAAAAAACATCACATTAAGACGGTGGTATTTGATCGCGGAGGGTATAGATATCACGGTGTGGTAAAAGCACTTGCTGATGCAGTCCGCGAAGGAGGATTGATTGTATGAAATATCAACAAAAAACAGAAAGAACTCCCGGTGAGTTTGAAGAAAAAATCGTACAGGTAAACCGGGTATCCAAAAAAACGAAAGGCGGCAATAAATTTGGTTTTTCGGTTCTTGCTGTCGTCGGAGATAGAAAGGGTCGTGTTGGCGTAGGACTTGGCGGAGCGCCTGATGTATCTTCAGCAGTGCGAAAAGCCGTGACGTATGCAAAAAAACACTTATTGCAGGTTCCGCTCAAAGGCCGGACGATTCCTCATGAAGTACATATCAAACGGGGTGCGGCGCGCGTCATGCTCAAGCCTGCGCCACCGGGCACAGGCGTCATAGCAGGGGGTGCAATCAGGGCAGTCGTAGAAGCGGCGGGGATTCGTGATATCGTGAGTAAAATTTTAGGCAGTAAAAATCAGGCATCCAATGTCTATGCCACGATGGAAGCGCTCAAAAGCCTGAGGATGAAATCAAAAGCGGAGGCAATGGTATGATCCTATCAAATTTACAAGCTATCGTACAAAGACCCAAAAAACGTCTTGGCCGAGGACACGGATCAGGCAAAGTCAAAACAGCCGGCCGCGGGACCAAAGGACAAAAGGCACGCGGGACTGTCCGGCAGGGATTTGAAGGCGGACAGCTTTCTCTTATCAAACGCTTGCCGCTTCTCCGTGGAAAAGGCAGAAACCAGAGTACAAAAGGGAAAGCATTCCCTATTTCTGTAAGCGTGCTCAATAGTTTACCGGTATCTACAACTGTGACATTGGCAACACTGCTCAAATATCATATGATTAAAAAAGGCGTCACACGGGTAAAGCTCCTTGGAGGAGAGGGTTTCAAACAAAAATTGAAAGTTTGTGTACCGTGTTCTCAAAGTGCCCGCAAGGCTATTGAAAAAGCCGGCGGATCCGTGGAAGCCTAAAACAATCGCGCTCATGAATAAACTCTTGGCTCCGCTTATCGCAAGTTGGAAATCGCCAGAACTTCGACGGAAAATTCTTATCACCGCCTTTCTTTTTGTCGTATTCCGGTTATTTGCCCATATTCCCATACCGGGTGTTGATACAAAGCGCTTGGCTGCACTTTTTGCTTCAAATCAATTCTTAGGATTATTGGATATTTTCTCCGGCGGTACTTTGGTCAATTTTTCGGTACTTGCATTAGGATTGAATCCGTACATCAATGCGTCGATTATACTGCAATTATTGCAGATGGTATTTCCGCAACTGGAGGAATTAGCAAAAGAAGGAGAGTACGGGAGAGAAAAAATTAATCAGTACACACGGTTTATCACCGTACCTTTGGCAGTTGTTCAGTCTATCGGCATGTTTGCACTTCTCAAAAATCAGGGGATTATCGGATCCATCGATGCGATGTCGCTCGTCGCGGTTGTGGTGACGATGACCGCAGGGACATTATTTGCTATGTGGCTTGGTGAGCTCATCACAGAATACGGCATCGGCAACGGCATATCGCTTCTCATATTTGCCGGTATCGTGGGGAGACTGCCGGTTATTCTGGGGCAAACAGCATCGACACTCACTCCTGAATATATGACCAATACTGTCGTGTTTGCGGTTCTTGCAATTCTCGTTATCGCAGCCACGGTTTTCGTCAACGAAGCAGTCCGGCGCATCACCGTGCATTACGCGCGGCGCATTAGGGGCAATAAAGTCTACGGCGGGTCGACGTCCTATTTACCGCTTCGCGTCAATCAGGCAGGGGTTATTCCTATTATTTTTGCTGTTTCCATGGTGCTTATACCGTCTCTCGTCGGAGGTTTTTTACAGCAGGTGAAAAATCCCGTTGCCGTCAATGTCGGAAGATTTCTTTCGGGATTATTTGATCCTAATGGTGCTCCCTACAATATTATCTATTTTTTCTTAGTGATAGGATTCACATATTTTTATACCGCTATTACCTTTAATCCCACTAAAATTGCTCAGGAAATTCAAAAATACGGAGGATTTATTCCAGGGATCCGTCCAGGGGCCCCGACTGCGTCGTACCTTAATTACATTTTGACCCGCATCACCCTTGCCGGGGCATTATTTTTAGGCATTATCGCTATCTTGCCCTCGATCGCACGTCAGCTGTCCGGCGTGTCGACCTTACTTGTCGGCGGTACAGGGGTTCTGATCGTTGTGTCCGTGGTACTTGAGACCGTCAAGGCGCTTGAAGCACAACTCGTCATGCGCAATTACGAAGGATTTCTGAAAGAATAATAGTATGCATATTTTAATGTACGGTCCGGAAGGATCAGGGAAAGGAACTCAAGCCAAACTCTTGAGCGAAGTGTTGCATGTTCCCATCCTCACATCGGGAGATCTGGTGCGCGACGCGGCGGTCAACGATAAAGGGATGATTGGTGATGTGTGCCGTGAAGCACTCATTGAAGGGAAATATGTTGCAGATTCTGAAATGTTTGTGATGTGGAAGCGACGACTGAAAGAAGGAGATGCGAAAAATGATTGGATTATGGATGGGTTTCCCAGAAACGTCGATCAGGCAACATTTCTGGATGATAAACTGAGTAAATACGGGTACAAAGTTGAAGCTGTATTTTATTTGAAGATCAGTGAAGTTGAATCTCTGAAACGTCTGATGAAGCGCGCTAGGCCGCTTCATCCGGGGAGTCTCGAGCTTCATGATTCGCCAGGGAGGATCCGAACGCGGCTTCAGATTTACAAAGAAGGGGAAACGGCTGTGTTGGACTACTATCGAAAGCAGGGGGTGCTTGTCGAGATGAATGCAGAATTGCCGCCTGAGGAAGTGCATAAAGCCATCGTATCCCAGATTCATCATGGATAAATCATTCGCTCTTCTTGCGATTGTGGGAATGCCCGGTTCAGGAAAGAGTGTTTCTGCTGATTTTTTCCGAACCAAAAATATTCCTGTACTCCGCTTTGGAGATCAAACAGATCTCGGACTTAAAGACCAAGGGTTGCCGCTGACAGAAGAAAATGAACGCATCTATCGGGAACAGATACGATCCGAGTTGGGTATGGCGGCTATGGCGATAAAAATAGAGCCGAGAATTATAGATGCCGCGAAAATTCATCCTCTCGTCGTTCTGGATGGTCTCTATAGTTGGGAAGAATACGTGTATCTGAAGACAAAATTCCCCCAGATACAGCTCCTTTGTATTTTTGCTCCTCCATCCCTGCGTTATGCGCGTTTAGCTGTGCGGACTACACGTCCGCTTTCAAAAGATGTGGCACAAAGCCGGGATGTTGCAGAAATTGAACATTTAAACAAAGGGGGTCCGATAGCCCTTGCTGACTTTACTATTATGAACGACACAGACGAAAAAACTTTTTTAGGTAAGCTTCATGTATTCTGCGACACACTTCTATGATCGAGAAAAAAACAAAACAAGAAATAGCGATCATGCGTGAAGGCGGTACAAAGCTCGGGACGATACTTCAGCAATTATTGGTATTTGCCCAACCCGGAATTTCTTTGAAAGAAATTGATGTATATGCAGGTACATTAATTTATGAAGCCGGTGCAATACCATCATTTACAACGGTAAAGGGGTATACGTGGCCGACATGTTTATGTGTGAATGACGTTGTGGTTCATGGCATACCGACTGACCGGAAATTATTGGATGGTGATGTACTGACTATCGATATCGGTTTGATGTTTGGCGGGTTCCATACGGATACTGCATGGACAAAGATCGTGGGCGCTGACACAGCGGACGACAAAGCAAAAAAGGAACGGTTTTTGTCAGCAGGAAAGGACGCGCTATGGAAGGCGATAAATTTGGCCCGCATCGGCAACCGCGTTGGAGATATATCATACTCCACTCAGACGATTATTGAAGGAGCAGGATATAGCATAGTGAAATCACTCGTTGGCCATGGAGTCGGTCGAGAGCTCCATGAAGATCCGCAAGTGCCAAACTACCTGCCTGCCGGCAGGCAGGGCCTCCGGGGGGCGAAAGAGAATACGTATCAGTTTGTCGGAGGGGAAACTATTGCCATTGAGCCTATTTATGCCGAGGGCGAGGGGTCTGTGGTGTATGACAATGCTGATGGCTGGACGATAGCTACGAGGGATCGGTCGCTTGCCGCTGTATTTGAACATTCCATTGCAATTACTGAGGATGGCCCGCTCATATTGACCAAAGCTGGAAATTAAGATACAATATACCAATACCTTGGAAATCCCGACAACGTTGGGAGAGTACTTTGTCGTTTTTTCGTAGATATGACGCATCAGGGAAATATTGAAGTTGAAGGTGAAGTGACGGAGTGTCTGCCTAATACATTGTTTCGAGTAAAATTACCCAACGGACATATCGTTTTGTGTCATTTGTCAGGAAAAATGCGGTTGAATTTTATTCGGATCATGCCGGGAGATAAAGTGAAAATGGAAGTGACGCCATACGATCCGAGCAAAGGAAGAATTACGTATAGAGTTAGGTAATATATGAAAGTTCGCGCAAGCATCAAGTCCATGTGTGTGAAGTGCAAGACAGTAAGACGTCGGGGTCGCGTATATGTTATTTGCGAAAACCCGAAGCATAAACAGAGACAGGGATAAACTATTATGGCTCGTATAGCAGGTGTAGATTTATTAAACGAAAAAAGATTGGATATTGCCCTAACCTATATTTATGGTATAGGCCGATCTAACGTGGTAAAAGTTCTCGACGCCGCCCAACTTTCCCCGGAACGCCGCATTAAGTCCCTCACCGATGAAGAAGTCAATAAACTTTCCAAGATTATCGAAAAAGGTTATACAGTAGAAGGAGATTTGCGCCGCCAGATCCACGACAACATCAAGCGTCTTATTGAAATCCGTTCATACCGCGGCATCAGGCATACAAAGAATTTGCCGGTCCGCGGTCAGCGTACCCGCTCCAATGCACGTACGAAACGGGGAAAGCGCGTTACAATCGGAGCTATGAAAAAAGATGATCGAACGAAGACAGATGCTACAGCAACAAAAGCACCGGAGAAAAAATAAAACTATATGGCACTAAAAAAAGCAAAACGGGTAGTTCTCAAAGGAAAGGTGTTTATCACGGCCACGTTTAATAATACGTTGGTCACGATCACTGATCCGGAGGGAAATGCGCTCTGTTGGGGATCATCCGGCATGGCTGGATTTAAAGGCGCACGGAAGTCTACACCCTATGCCGCGACGACTGCGGTAGAGGCAGTATCCCGCAAAGCGATGGATATGGGGATGCGGGAAGTGGAAGTGTTTATCAAAGGCCCGGGGTCTGGACGGGACGCGGCGCTCCGTGGACTGAAAGCCGTTGGACTGACGATTACGCTTATTGCTGATATTACGCCAATTCCTCACAACGGCGTCCGGCCAAAGAAAAAGAGGAGAGTTTAATATATGGGTCACTATACAGGTCCGAAAAATAGATTAGCTCGGAGAGAAGGCATGGATTTGGGGTATAAAACACCCGGATCCAAATCGCACGCTTCCATGTTAAGGCGCCTCGGAGTGGCTCCCGGTCAGCACGGGGTGAAAGGTCATAGAAAACTTTCTGATTTTGGCGTCCAGCTTCGGGAAAAACAAAAAGTGAAGCGTCTGTACGGAGTCATGGAACGCCAATTCCGTAAAACATTTAGCGCCGCTATGAAGTGGAAAGGTAATACCGGCGAAAAACTTTTAGAATTTTTGGAGCGGAGGCTTGATAATATCATTTATCGTATGGGATTTTCTCCAACACGGGGACTTGCACGGCAGATGGTTTCACATAGGCACGTACTAGTAGACGGAAAAATAGTAAATATTCCTTCATTCAGGGTAGAAAAAGATATGGTGATTTCTTTAAGCACGAAAGGGATGGAGATCCCGGCTTGTAAGAAAGTGCTTGCTGATACCACATTTCGGGCGCCAGTTTGGATCGAACGCAAAGGACCGGTGGGGAAAATTGTCCGCTTGCCGGAGCGGACGGATATAAAAGAAGACATCAACGAGCAGCTCATTGTAGAGCATTATTCTCGTTAAGAAAGGAAAAGTATGGTAGAACCAACATTTCATATTAAAGCTGAGACCGAAAAACCCGGTTTTGGTAAATTTATTATTGAACCTTTAGAGCAAGGTTATGGTCAGACACTTGGCAATAGCGTGCGGCGCGTGCTTTTGTCGTCATTACCGGGAGCTGCAATATCATCAGTCAAAATTGCAGGGGTGAAGCATCAATTTTCGGCTCTTGCCGGAATGAAAGAAGACGTGGTTGAGTTTATTATGAATCTGAAAAAGGTGCGTTTGACTATCGAAGGATCTGAATCTGTGAAAATGACGATTTCCAAAAAAGGTCCGGGGGAAGTGCTTGCAGGGGATATTGACGTTCCGTCAGGAGTCACTATCGTTAACCCGGATTTGGTGCTCGCAAGTCTTGCCGATAAAAAGTCAGAGCTTGAGGTAGAGCTGACCGCGGACAAGGGATACGGATATGTCTCAGCGGATGAGAAACATTTCGATGAAGTCGGGGTTATCCCCATAGATAGCCTGTACTCACCGGTGACCCGGGTCAACTATCGGGTAGAAGCCACCCGTGTGGGCCGTATGACAAACCTGGACCGTTTAGTTATGGAAATATGGACAGACGGGACAGTCTCAGCACTCGACGCGTTGAAATCAAGCGCGAAGGTGTTGGTTTCTTACTTTATGCAGGTCGTGGAACCGAAAGCACAAGGAGTAGCTGAAAGTGTTGCAGTGACGCCGACGGTATCTGATGAAGTGTTGAAAATGCGTATCGAGGAGCTTGATATCCCGACGCGTATTGTCAACGCTCTTGCCAATGGCGGCATAGAGACCATCGGACAATTATTAGGGACGCCTTCTCTTAGTCTGATGAAAATAAAAAATCTTGGAACGAAGTCTCTCGGCATTGTTGAGGAAAAACTTCGGGAGAAGGGTGTTGCACTATCAGTATAAATTATGAGGCACGCAGTATTTGGTAAAAAATTATCACGGACGAAAAACGAGCGACGGAGATTGTTTGCCGGACTTGTTCGTGATTTGATTCTTCGTAATGGGATTACAACGACCATCGCCAAAGCAAAGGCCGTTCAACCCTTGATCGAAAAACTTATTACCAAGGCGAGGGAAGGCAGTGAGGTCAACAGGCGCCGCGTTGATGCGGTGATCACAGACCGGAAGATTACGGCACAGCTTTTTGACGAAGCAAAAACAAGGTTTGCCGCCCGTACGAGCGGTTTTACGAGAATTATCAAGTTGGGCAAGCGTAAAGGTGATGCGACGGATATTGCTCTTCTTTCCTTTGTCGATGAGAAGGTCGTGGTGGAAACTATAGCACCCAAAAAACCGGTACGAAAAACTGCAAAGAAGAAAGCATAATTTATGAAAAAGGTCACACAATCGACGAAAGCGTCAGACATTAAACGGACATGGCACCTTATTGATGTCAAAGGACAGGTGTTGGGCCGTGTTGCGACACAGGTAGCATTGAAGCTTATGGGGAAAAATAAAGTGAATTTTGTAAGAAATTTGGATTGCGGCGATCATGTGGTAGTGATCAACGCTTCATTGGTCGTGACGACCGGAAAAAAGGAAAAAGAAAAGTTATATGGGAACTATTCAGGACATCCGGGCGGATTGAAGCAAAAAGCCCTCTGGCAGGTACGGCAGGAAAAGCCGACAGAGCCTTTGTACCGGGCAGTATTCGGCATGTTGCCGAAGAATAAACTCCGTGATAGACTAATCACTCGTTTGTATTTATATTCCGAATCAGAGCATCCGTATAAAGAAAAATTTGTATAACTATGGTAAAAGATAAAACACAAGAAGATCGCATTTCCTACTACGAAGCTGTTGGGAGACGGAAAGAATCGAGTGCCCGCGTACGATTATATGTTGTGGGTGATGCGCCGGTTACACTTCATGGGATGACGATGGAAAAGGGCGGCATGATGGTCAATGGCAGGCCGGTTGAAAATTATTTTCCCGGAGAAGTACTGAAAAAAATGTATCAGGAGCCATTCCGCACAACCAATACGTTGAACCGTTTTGCCGTCACTATCAAAGCCACCGGCGGCGGTCTGTATGGTCAACTCGGAGCAGTAATCCATGGCATTTCCCGGGCACTCGAAAAAGTTGATAAGGAAAAGTTCCGGCCAATTTTAAAAAAACGCGGATTTATGAAACGTGACCCTCGCGCCAAACAGCGACGCAAAGCAGGCTTTGCAGGGAAAGCGCGAGCCCGCAAGCAAAGTCCGAAACGATAATTTATGTTTTCTGTGAACCCATATATACTTTCCACCTGTTAGGTGGAATAGATACGCCACCTGTTTCCGTTATTTTTTGCGCGCGATTTTGCGATTGCTCGTAACAGTAATGTTAAAGTTAAATAACAAATTTGTGTCGGTTCTTCATATCATCAACAATCTCTTTGATAATTTCTTCGTAAGTATATTTTGGCAGATCCAGTTCGTTTAATTCCGACAGATCATCTTCAAAAATCTCAAAAGTTGAATCCTTAGCATCAACAGGTGTTACTTTTATAGCAAAAGGGGTCAATATATCTTTAGCTGTATCGTATCTAGATTTCATCTCTGGAACAGCAATAACTATTGAACGACTAAATATCTTTTTATTTATAGAAGACTCAATTACCTCGCTGATATGTCTTATGTAGGTTGGTTGAAATTTCCATGATGTGTCATAAACAGCTGGAACACTCTCGTCCAAATTTTTCAGCAGTCTATTGAACGGTCTGTCATTAGCTGTGTTCGGACTAAGCCCAAGAATAAGAGATGGGCGAAGTATTAAATATCCACTTTTAGCAGTTTTTACGATTTCCTCAGATTTTAATTTTGTTCTTCCATAGAGATTTGAGGGCTTGATCGCTCCCATTGTTGATAGGTACATCAGCTTTGCGTTCACCTTATTAGCGGAACCAACAATATATTGAGTTGCTGTTTGGTTTAGAAGCACCGCTTTTTCGGGATTAACGTCACACCACTTAGCACTTGCATTATTAGCTACATGGATTATTACGTCAGGTTTAGTATCATTGACAATTTTTTCAACTTCTTCCTTATTTATGATATCTAAGCGAACAAAGCTTTTAGAAAGCTGGTTAGCAGAATAAGTACCTACCACAGCAAATTTCGATTTCAAATCGAAATACAATCTGGCGCCCACATAACTACTTGCGCCGATGATTAAAATTTTGGTTTTATTGTCCATAATATTTTGGATTAACTTAATAGATTATCTGTAATAAAGTGTATCCCAGACCCGCTCGTAATTGTTGACAAATTCTTGACGATTAGTTTTTGAGCAGAGATTTTTTTCATCTAAACCCTTTACACTGGAAATTCAGTCGAGTTATATCAAAAAGTTAGAACTACCTTTTTGTAAGCTCGCCCCGCCCGCCGCGCTTCCGTTATTTTTTGCGCGCGCGTTCCGCTCATCCGCCATCTGGCGGATTCGCGAGCGGTAGGATTTATAATAACACAACATTAGTTTGCCTTGATTCCAAACCCCCACCCACCCGGCTCAAAAAGGAGGGCGGCTTCGCCAATATCATGGTGATTTAAGAACCCGTACAATCTCTGCCAAAGGTTTTCTTCCTTTAGAATGTTCTGCAGTCGGCGGGGTGATCCGCTTATCGCCTTTACAGTGGCGACTGCCCGTCGCTTTTACTCGTATCCCTATCCAGTGTCCGTACGGCTTGCGCGCCCGTTCGGATCGTGGATAGCGTCCCGCCTCAAGACGGGCGGGACTTTTCTAGCTAGTTCTTTCCAGAGGAGGCGGGGGTGGCGGAGCCGCATTTTAGATTAAATTACTTTTCAGGAGTAGGTTTTTTTGCGGGCATATCAAAAGGCCATTTTTCACCATGATCTTCACACATTATTCGTTCACGGACTGTCTTAAATCTGTATTTCAAATCGTCCATTCGCTTTAATTGAATCTTAATTATTTGTGCAGCCAATAAATATCGAAGGAACTTTGGTTTTTCGAGTAACATTGTAGTGAGTTGCTCATTTTTACCAGTATCTAATACAACCAAACTATCAGTACCACCAATGTCACGTATTGGGTTCGTGCTTCCATGATTTACTGCTTCACCGCGAATTGCTGATCCCCACACAGCACCACTTCTCGACATGATATAGATCAAATCTGGTTATTGTGGTAGGACTCAACGTTCCTTCAATTTTGCAAACGTTTCTACCGATGTTTCTGGTTCAGGATAAAAGTTCGGCGAACCGTACACGGCATCGGCAGCAACTCTTACAGCTTCGTTAAAGTCAATAATTTCTATGTCTGCCTCTTCTCGATATCGTGGCAGTGGCGAAACAATTTTTTGAACTGAACCTGCTTTGATTGTGCCAACAGCTTCAAGACCTAGTGCTAATTCATGAGTCATTTCGTCTCCAATAGATATTGCATATGCTTGTAATGCATCA
>CAYHEJ010000005.1:0-13055 GCA_964355625.1 uncultured Gammaproteobacteria bacterium | reverse complement strand
TCACCGGGACGATCATAACCCAGGCGCTAACCCGTGACACGATTGAACTCGGGTCACTTTCTCCGAAAAGGGATTTTTGTTATGTGGAGGACGGGGCAATGGGGCATATACACGTAGCATTATTCGGTAAGCCGGGAGAGGTGTATGTGTATGGTTCAGGAAATACTATTTCTATAGGCGATTGGTATTCTCTTATTATAAAAATTGGAAAGGATCAGGGATATTGGAATAATAAGCAACTTATTCACCATGATAGTGGAAAACGAGGGAGATTGGGGAAAAGCGAAGTCAATGAACTGCGGGTGGATTATGCAAAGCTAAATACGTTAACCAGGTGGAAACCGGAATTTACCTGGGAGAAGGGGTTAGAAAAAACTATTCAGTGGTACGCCGAAAATAAAGAGAAATGGGTCGGGAGAGTTGATTGGAAGGTATGAGCCTACTATCTGTTGATGCATTGCTCCGGGATAAGCACATTCTCTTCGTTATGCACACACGAATCACACACTTTCTAACAGTGTTTCGTGATTTCACTGCGCCGAAATGCAGAAGCTACCATATCATCGATCATCCGCTTCATCCATTGAAAGGAACAGAATCAAAATACATGGTCTATCACAAGAAAAATCTCGTCAAAAAACGGTCGTTTCCCAGAATATCCGGTCCATATACGTTCAATTTTTTTAAGGATTTTTTTCTGACTATCTTGTGGGGATTAAGCGCGGGAGTTGTATATGATGTGGGAATTGGTGCTAATAACCTCAATACTCTCTCATTGTTGGTTCTTCGAAGATTGGGAAGGATACGCAACGTGATATTTATGTGTATTGATTATTCTCCAAACCGTTATGATAATACTCTGTTGGATTGGGTTTATCATTGGATAGACAGAATGTGTTGCTACCATGCGGATGTGATATGGAATAGCTCCGGCAGGATGAACGAGGCCAGAGTAAAAAACGGCGTCAATAGAAAGCGCATAGCGCATACTATCGTTATGCCGGACGGGAGCAACTTTGATCAAAAGAGACGACTTCCTGTTGAACGCATAGACCGCAACCTTATCATTTATTCTGGGCACATGCGGCCGGTAATGGGGGTGCCGCTTATTCTGGATGCGTATAGGGAACTATTACACACGGTTCCTTCAGCGAAACTTATATTAACGGGTGACGGTCCAGATCTTGAGAAATATAAAGAACACGCGCGACTCTTAGGGTTGGAGAAGAAAGCCGTATTTACCGGATATCTTAAAACCCATGAAGAAGTTGACGAAATCCTTCGAATTGGAGCAATAGGTCTTGCCTTGTTTGCGCCTGATAAAAGTTCATACGAGTATTATTCGGATGTAGGAAAGCCTAAAGCATACCTGGCGGCCGGCATGCCGGTTATCATCACCCGGGTCCCTGAAATTGCAGATACGATCGAGCAGTCAAAAGCCGGTATTGTCATAGAGTATAGAAAAGTTGATCTTGTAAATGCGTTAATCAGACTTTTGAAGAATGATCAGGTGTATCGGGAATACAGAAAGAACGCAATTGTTCTGTCAAAGAAATATGTATGGTCAACCATTTTTCGTTCCACATGGTGGGAGACATTGGATTATCTCAACTCGTTATGACCAATCTGGATTTTCATCATAAAAAACTGTTATTTTTTAACAATAAATCGTATTACGGGAAAGCGAAGCGGTTGCCGGTAAATCCTGCTCTGTATGATGGAGGCCGTAGATTCGAATTCCAGAAAATTCTTGAGTTTTCAGAGTTCAAAAAACAAGCTCGTATCATTGAATTGGGAGCCGGGTATGGAAAATACGTGATACCGTTATTATTCATGGGATATCGGGTTACGGCAGTTGATATCGGACGCCATCTCCTTGATGCAATCAAAGTAAAGGCCAAAGAGCATCATCTGTTGGGTAATCTCAGAACGCTGCAATCGGATTTTCGAAACAAAAGCATTCCGAAGACCTATGATGCAGCCATATGCATTAGTACATATCATTTGCTTGCAGAAACGGAAGAAGGACGTTTTCATATTTTTTCCAACCTCGTGAAGAGTGTAAAAATTGGCGGTTCAGTTATCATCATTGACCCGAATCCACTTAATCCGTTTCTCTATCTACTGTATCTTTTTACACCACAAGCTTCGTGGGAGTTAGAAAGACATTTTCTCAAAAGCACGGTAGGGAATTTGAAACGGATATTTATGAAGGCAGGGTTATCGGATATTACCATTGAGTACGTCGGATTCCTGCCGCTTCGGTATATTAATATTCCGGGTGTAGCTATGCTAAACCGCATTGTCAATAAAACTCCGTTTTTGCAGCTATTTTCCAGTTTTATTTATATCAAAGGGAAAAAAGGGTAAAGTTATGAAAGTTTTTCCAAGCAAGACGAAGAATCTGGTTTATTTTATATACCGTCTTATCAGACCAATTTTAGATCCGGTGAATTTCTATTATGGTACGACCGGATATCTTGGATTTATACGGGATTTGATACGATACAAAACATTGGCTCCGTCATCTCAAATCTTTAACGAGAATCTCTATCCAATTCTTCATGAAAAAGTTCGGTATACACCATTTGACGCACATTATTTTTATCAGCAATTGTGGACGTTTGAGCGTATTCTTCGTCGGAGACCGAAACGTCACGTTGATATTGGATCTACATATTCCATGAGCGGGTACATTTCAAAAATTACGAATGCCGTGTTCGTCGATATCCGGCCAATACAAACTTCACTCAAAAATTTAAAAATTGTAGAAGGCGATCTTGTGCGGCTACCCTTTGCCGATAACAGCATTGATTCGCTATCATGCTTGAGTGTTGTCGAGCATATCGGATTAGGGAGATATGGTGACCCAATTGATCCGTTAGGGACGGAAAAGGCATGTAATGAGCTTTTACGCGTACTCGCCAAGGGAGGGAGACTCTATCTTTCCGTTCCATTGGGGAAAAACAGGATCTGTTTTAATGCACATAGGGTGCATAGTGCCCAGACTATTATGGCGTATTTTGAGGGGTTGAAGTTAACGGAATTTTCTGTTGTAGACGATGAAGGGCAATTTCACGAAAAAATCGATTATAGGAAGTTTAGCGATTTACACTATGGCTGTGGATTATTTGAATTCAGTAAATGAGATAACGATATGCACGTATTAATCACCGGCGGAGCAGGATTCATCGGTTCTACGCTGAGCGAGCGGCTGCTTTCGCTTGGGGTTTCTGTTACGGCTGTTGATAACTTCAATCCATATTATAATCCGCAGTACAAACGGGAAAATATTCAATCACTTCTTAATGCCCCCGGTTATACATTGGCGGAAGGAGATATTGGAGACTCCGGTTTTCTCGATCATATGTTGGCCAAAAGGAAATACGCGAAAGTCATTCATCTTGCGGCTTCAGTCGGTGTTCGAAATTCGCTTCTCCATCCTGAAGCGTATCACCGTAATAACGTAGTGGGGACTAAAATATTGCTTGAAGCGGCGGCGCGGCATAACGTGCGCCATTGCATATTTGCCTCGTCATCATCCATCTATGGAAATGATTCTCCGACTCCCTTTGCAGAGGATAACGTCGTTGATTCACCACTTAATCCCTATGCACAGTCTAAAAAAGATGCCGAGAAATTCTGTGAATCGTATCATCAGAAATACGGCGTTCCCATGACGATATTTCGGTTTTTCACCGTTTACGGGCCCAAAGGGAGACCGGATATGAGTCCATATATTTTTACCGATGCCATCTTGAACGGTAAACCGATAAAAGTATACGGTGATGGAAGCGCTCGTCGGGATTTTACGTTCGTTGACGATATCGTCGACGGTATAATCCGCGGTATACAAAATCCTTTTCAATTTGAAATTTTTAATCTTGGATCATCCACTCCGATTGACGTGCTTTCATTTATTCATATCATCGAAACGTTGGGCAAAAAAAGAGCACAAATTGAATTCGCTCCCATAATTCCTTCCGAAATGAAGCATACGTATGCAAATTGTCAAAAGGCGAATCAATTGTTGGGATACCATCCGAATGTGAATATAGAAACTGGAATGGAAAAATTTATACGCTGGTTTCAGCAATTCAGACTATCATGAATCGTATATATTCTGTTCTCTTTACCATAATTTCGCTACTGGGAGGTTTGTTTATAGTGCAATTCATTCGAGTTTTTTATCCACTCATTCAGTTGCCTATCGCGAATGTTCAAACTAAAATAAGTTTTTGGATAATCGTTTTCATTAGTATTGTGACAAGCATGGGTTTTCTTATTTTAAAAAAGTGGATATATACTTACAGAAAAAAACTCACCATGTTCGCGGTAGCTCTCGCAATTGGTTTAGCCTCCGTTGAGTTAGCACTTTATTTGTTCTATAGCAAACCGATGAGATTTTCGCCGCACCCATACCTTAATTACACGGGTACGCCAAATTACAGGAGTGAAGATGGACTCAATATGCATAATAGTATGGGATTTCGCGGTCCGGAAATAGAGATGCCCAAACCCAAAGGAAGAATAAGGATTGCCATCCTCGGTGGATCGACGACCTATGAGGATTATGTGAAAGATTGGCATCTTGATTTCGCCCGTCAGCTGGAGCGCGAATTGTTAGCCTCTCTGCCGGGAAGCGATATCGAAGTCATCAATGCGGGTTTACCGGGATGGGATTCGTGGGAGGATCTCATTAATTTTGAATTCCGTTTGCTTGATCTTGATATCGATATGATTATCGTCTATGAGGGTACGAACGATGTCCATACCCGGTTGGTCAGGCCGGATTCATATAGGGCGGATAATACGGGAAGCAAGAAGCAATGGGAGCGCAAGCCCTGCATGGACCTTTTGTGTCTGCGAATTGTTCAGCTTATTACTGGTCTAGATGCGTATGGTTTTGATATTGCTGCAAAATCTGCGGCTCTTTATCCGCTGACAAACGAATATAATCGTGTACTTGGAATGACACCGATGGAGGCTTTGGAGAAAAATCCTCCAATTTATTCGGAGCGGAATCTTCGCAATATAGTCGCCGTTGCCCGGGAACATAAAATTGACGTCCTTTTAGCCACATGGGCATGGAGCAACGTGCATGGCGATTACGCTGCAACGGAACATTATCAACTGGGGTTCAGTGAGCAAAATGAAATGGTTAAAGCAGTGGGGAAACGTGATAATGTGCGGGTTTATGATTTCGCTGAGGATATGCCAAAAGATATACAATACTGGGGAGACGGCAGACACAATACAAGAGAAGGAATTGCATTAAAATCACGGTTGTTTGCAAAATATATTATTGATCAAAAGATGATTGGCGAAAAAAATGAATAAACTTCAAAAGTTTTCAACCACTCTTCAACGGTTCTATACTGCGCTATTTCTCCATTCTGCGTATATCCTGGGGATAGGTATAGTCAGTATCAGCGGTAAGCTATCGGGGGTATATTTCCTTGAAAACAAAACTTCCGGATCGAATTGGAAATTGACAACGGGAAGCCACGAGCCCGATCGGATGTATTGATATGAACATACTGGGAATTTCCTGTTATTACCACGACGCCGCGGCGTGTTTGGTTGTGGACGGGGCAGTCGTTGCCGCCGCCATGGAGGAACGGTTTACCCGCATCAAGCATGATAACTCTTTTCCGGAAAACGCCATCAGATTTTGTTTTTCATGGGGGAGTCTCAAAGCCGAGGAAATAGACGCCGTCGTATTTTATGAAAAACCCATTGTAAAATTTGACCGTACTCTCCGGCAGCATTTTGCGGGGTTTCCCTTCACCCGCAAAGTTTTTACGGACACCATGGGCGCCTGGTTTGATCTCAAGCTGCAACTTCCCAAAACGATACGTAAAACCTTGGGATATAATGGGCCCGTCCATTATCTTCCCCATCATTTTTCTCATGCAGCGAGTGCATATTATTTGTCAGGTTTTGAAACGGCGGCTATCGTCACTATCGATGGTGTGGGCGAGTGGGCAACGACGACGATGGGAGTCGCAAAAAAGGGAAAAATAACAATAGAAAAAGAGATTCGGTTTCCTCACTCGCTCGGCCTCCTCTACAGCGCCATGACTTCGTATCTGGGATTTGAGGTCAATGATGCAGAGTACAAAGTCATGGGGTTAGCGGCCTACGGCGATCCCGCGCCGTTTCGTAAACACATGGATGAGCTGGTTTCAGTGTTTCCTGACGGCAGCTATGCGCTCAACCTCAAGTATTTTGATTTTGGAGGTAGCCACCGGATGTATAACGATCATCTTTCCACGCTTTTTGGTCACCAGCCGAGAAATCCCGAAAGCCCGATGGAGCGATACTATGAAAATATTGCGGCGAGCCTACAGGAGAAGCTGGAGCATACCGTCTTTCACCTCCTAAGCGCTGTCCATGAGCAATATAAAACCGATAATCTTTGTCTAGCTGGCGGTGTCGCGCTCAACAGCGTTATGAACGGAAAGATTATCAGCCATACACCGTTTAAAAAAATATATATTCCACCGGATCCCGGTGACGGCGGCGGAGCGATGGGGGCAGCGTTGGGGTACTGGAATCTACGATTCCACCGATTGAGAAAATCCTATGATTTTAGCCCCTATCTTGGGCCCAGTTTTCCGGAAGAGCAAATACAGGAAGTGTTAATACGGAACGGACTAGTATATACACGACTTGATCGTGAAGTTCTGATACATAAAGTTGCGAAGCTTTTGTCTCAAGAGAAAATTATCGGCTGGTTCCAAGGCAGAATGGAATGGGGACCAAGGGCTCTGGGCAACCGGAGTATTTTAGCTTCAGCGGCACGGTCTGAAATGAAGGATATCATCAACAGCAAGGTGAAGCACCGCGAGCTATTCCGTCCGTTTGCCCCAGTGGTGTTGGACGCATACATGAACGAGTATTTTAAAGCTGATCGGCCGATTTCGACGTCAGTCAAATATATGTTGTTTGTCTATCCATTTAAGGCAAAAGGGAGAATAGATGTTCCGGCGGTCGTCCACGTGGACGGCACCGGGAGGCTCGAGTCTCTTGCCCGGATGGATAATCCTCTCTATTATGATGTGATTGATGCATACCGCATGATTACCGATATCCCTATCATCATCAATACATCATTTAACGTACGCGGAGAGCCTATTGTTTGTTCACCGACAGACGCAGTACAATGTTTTCTGAAGACGGAGATCGATTATCTCGTCATTGGACCATTTTTAGTTAGGAAAAAGAAAAATACACATGATTAAAGATTTAGCTGCATATCTTTGGAAGAATAAATTGTGGTGGATGGTGCCACCGATCATTGTATTTCTTGTGTTTGGAGCGCTAATAGCTTTTTCAACTGTGTCCCCGATAAGTCCGTTCATCTATATGTTGTTTTGACGATAATATTTTTTGATGCATGCCAAAATATAGTCCTGTTTTTTTTCCGTGAGTTGGGGATAAAGGGGAAGCGTGAGCAGGTTTGGCCATACGGATTCTGTAATCGATAATCGTATATTTGGATGTCTTTTTTTGTAGTATGGCTGCAGATGGACGGGCATATAGTGAACTCCGGTAGAAATTCCTAGATCGCGAAGATAAAGGTGGAGCTTATCCCGGTCGTTACACCGGATGACGTAGTTGTGTTGAGCGGTAATCATGTGCGGTTGTATCGTCGGACATATAATTTGCGAGAGCGTTTCGAGCGCCCGGGTGTACCGTTTGGCAAGAGAACGTCGTAATGCATTGGAGGACTCGAGTTTTTGAAGCTGTACAAGGCCGATAGCTGCGGTAATGTCGTTCATATGGCATTTGTATCCTAACTCTTCCACTTCATAGTACCAGCCATATCCTCTGTAAGATTTCTCTCCGGATACTACTTCCAGTCGATCCCACGTGTCTTTATTGATACCGACCCATCGGAGCTTGCGTAAATGTTGGGCAACAGTTTTGTCTTTGACTGTTATCATTCCGCCGTCACCAGTTGCGAGATTTTTTACTGCATGAAAGCTAAAGCAGGTAAATGGGCTTATGCTGCCGATTTTTTTCCCATGATACGATGACCCGCAGGCGTGTGATGCGTCTTCAATGATAGTGAGTTTGTGGTCATTTGCGATTGCATTCAGAGCATCCATGTCACAGGGGTGACCGCCGTAATGGACTGGTATGATCGCTCGTGTTTTCTTTGTGATTTTTTTGATGACATCGGCGGGATCTATGCACAGGGTATCCTTGTCAATATCCGCAAATACCGGTTTGGCCCCAACGTACAATACGGCATGTGCCGTCGATACGAACGTAAGAGACGGAACGATGACTTCGTCTCCTTTTCCGATGCCAGCGGCAAGGAGCGAGAGATGGAGAGCAGCCGTTGCGGAGTTTAAGGCAATCGCATATGGTGAACCGACAGATTGCGCAAATTTTTTTTCAAATTCCTCTGTTTTCGGACCTAAACCTATCCATCCGGATTTGAGCACTTCGGTGACAGCTTTGGTTTCCCGATGATCGTAGTCGGGTTGGAAAACAGGGATTAGCGTTTTGTTAGTGAGCATGGTGAGTATTGTATTGTAGGCGTTGATATTTCTATTTCTTATTGGTAGCATAACATGTAAATAGCATGTTAACAAGAATATTCACTAATGCATTGATCGCTCCTGCGGATTATATACCTAAAAAAATTCTTCGTATTGGGGTTAAATGTTTGGGTATATTTTGGGATTCGATAGATAAACTACAGCTACAGAAATTTGATCTCTTACCCCCATTAAGCGTGCGAATGCAGGCGAATTCAAATATACGAATGTCATCCTATAAAAAATACGGCGAATTTTACCTGAATTATTTGATAAAGAATTGTAGGTTAAAAAAGAATGGAAAAATCTTGGATGTTGGCTGCGGATCCGGGATACTGGCAACCCCTCTAACTAAATATTTGGATAGTCAGGGATTATACGAAGGATTTGACTTAAATAAACAATTGATCGATTGGTGCCAAGCTAATATAGCTTCCCGGTATCCAAAATTCAATTTTCGAGCAATAAATGTTTATAACGGGAAATATAATCCTCAAGGCAATATAAACCCTATAAATTTTAAGTTTCCTTATGCAAATAATTTTTTTGACGCAGTAGTATTATCTTCAGTTTTTACTCATATGTTACCGGGAGATGTAGTGCATTACTTGAAAGAGATTGCGCGGGTTTTAAAAAGAAACGGATCTTGTATTATTTCATATATGCTACTCGATCCTCTTGTAGTTAGGTTGATGAATAAGGGGAAAAGTGCAGTGAATTTTAAGTATCGCTTTGGTAATTATCGAACGATTAATTTGCCACGGAATAACGCTACCTATGAAGATATTATTGCATTTGAACAAAACTTCATTCATGAAATTTATATAAAAACAGGTTTCAAAATACAAGAGCCAATCCATTACGGATATTGGAGTGGTAGGTCAAACGCTTCTCCGTTTCATAAGCAGGATATTATTATTGCCAAAAAAGTATAATTATTCGAGAATATTTTTGTTAATGGATCGTTTTTATCAGGTCGAGAAATGATTTTTCCAGAACAGTGTCTGCCTGAAATAAATTATACAGCGTATCAACTCCGGAACGCATAGTTTCAAGCAGTGCGGGATTGTTGTAGACGGTTTTTAATGCCCTGCTTACTTCGTCCGGATCATTATCGACGACCAGTCCCGCGCGGTAGTCATATATGTATTTAGAAAAGTATGGTACGGATGTCGTAATAACCGGCAATCGTTGACTGATATACCGACGAAATTTTCCCGATGTAAGATACCAGTTTGGACCATAGGGATCAGCAGGATGGAGAGCTATACCCAGATGGCACTTTGAAAATATTTTTGCTATTTGATCTCCACGATCTTCAAATCCGTAAAATTGTATTGCGGAAGATAAATTTTTTTGTTTTACATATTCTTTTGCTCGTATTTCTTCCGGTCCGGATCCTATTATATGGAGTTCAACTTGCATTCCGTTTGTAATACAGCTTTGTACAGCGTCTATTGATTCAAAAATTGCATTATTATCACGTAACGATCCCAGAAAGGCTAGTCTCAGTGGGGGCAGGATGGGGGGTGTTGGCGATTTAATTCTTCGGAAAAAACATCCTTGCGTGATTCTCACAGTCACAGCTTTTGGGAGTCCACCAAATCGTTCTCGGTCGCATTCCAGGAGTCTTGGTGTTGTATACCATAGTTCATCGACGTGATTTCGAAGATAACCCTGCATAAGATCCATACCTCGGTAATATAAACTACGAGTGATTTCAGGGGGGATAATAAAAAAGTCGAACATCCAGAATACAATTTTTTTACAACGGAGCACCCCGAGTTTTCTCAGGATAACTGCTATAAATGCCGGGAGAAAGTGCTGGGCGAAGAAAATATCGCAGGTAAAATGAATAGATGAGAGTGCCCGAAGAAGGTCAATAACGACAAACATCAGCGCTTTCGGAATATAGTAGAAATATAGTCCGAATCCAGCCGCGTTTAGGTAATTTTTGGCATACGTTTGGCTTCGTTGCAGTTTTCCGTTATGGTACGAGTGCAACGAACTCGGAGGCAGGATTGTCATTTGACCCAGGCTCATGATGAAGGAGTCCAGTCGTTCAAACCGTTCGCGAAGAAATAGAGATACTATCTGGTCTTTTTCATATGGCAGTTCCGCGCTAAATACATGATTATGCCAATATTTATTCATATAGGTGACGGCTATTTCCGCATGTGGTTGATTGTACCAGAATTATGATGGTTAGAGTATAATGATGCATTGTTATGCATACGATAATTACCCTTCGTCCTATCGAAAAACAAGACCTTGAATGGGCGCGTCAGTTGCGAAATGCAAATAAAACGTACTTTTTTGATTCCAGAGAAATAACCAGGACGGCTCATGCTCAATGGTTTGCATCGCGTACTGAACCGTTTTTTGTCATTGAATATAACGGTGTACCTGCCGGGACAATTGCACTTCGAAAAATTCGAGAAGGCTATGAAATACAGAATGTATTAATAGATGAGGTATATAGAAGAAAAGGTGTGTTGAAGCAGGTGATGAAAACAATTGAGCAGCAATGTATTCCGCCATATTTTGTTGATGTGCTTGCAACAAATAAGGATGCCATCCAGGCATATTCTCGTTTAGGATTTTCGTTATTTTCTCTGCGGTTACGGAAAGAATAATCATGTTACCGACTATTACCATTGTCGTTTCGACGTATAACGAGGAGAGGCATATTGCATCGTGTTTAGATTCGGTGTTTAAGCAGGATTACCCTAAAAAACTTCTTGAGGTTTTTGTGGTAGATAACTATTCTACCGATAAAACAATTACCATTGCTAAAAAGTATCCTGTAAAAGTAATCATGAGCAGGATTAAAAATAATCATGTCAGCAAAATGATCGCACTGAAAAGATCAACATGCGACCTTTTTTATTACATGGACGCGGATTTGGAGTTCGCCGATAGCAACTATTTGAAGCTACTTGTACTACCGTTGTTGGATGATTCCCGGATCGTCGGTGCGTCCGGTAAAGTTGTTCAGATGCCGGGCGATACAAATATAAATAGGTTTTTGACTCATGAATTTCATCAGCGCGATCCAGTGCTTGAATTTTTTTCTCCGGTAATCACTTCGACATTCATCGAAAAAAAGTCAGGATATTTTCTTTGCCGATATACGCGGGATAATATCCCACCCGTCGGAAGATGCCTTTTTTGGAGGAAGAAGCTTCTTCAGACACCAATAGCAAAGGCGGAAAAATTTTTAGATTTGGATAATATAGTTTTATTAGTGAAACACGGATTTGATTATTTTGCCTTTGTGCCGGATGCACGGGAATATCACCGTCATGTTGAAGATCTAAAGTCACTCATACAGAAACGACTCAGGAATATAATCCATAATTTCCTCCCTCATTATGAAACACGCGAATATACTTGGTTTAATTTGCGAAATAAGCGGGATGTTTTAAAAATCATTTATTGGCTAATTTACGCACACCTAATTTTTCCGGCACTAATCCGTGGAGTGGTTAAGGCGGTTCGCTACAAGGATATATACTGTATTTTTTATGAGCCGATACTAACCGTCGTATTGACAGATATTACAGTCTATGGTTTTTTAGCGAATCGAAGAGGGTTGAAATTTTTATCTCGTATCATTAAATAATCTATGAACGTGAATGAATATTATCAAAAAGGAAGATACGATGTCGTGGGATCTGCCGCAAAACGAGAATTGGCGGATTTTTATCTTAAACGGTTGGACACCCTTACAAAAGTACTTCATGGGTATCATTTTGCCAATATTCTTGATGCTGGTTGTGGTGACGGACAGATCGGAAGGCTCCTAAAGGATAGCATGCATGTTGACGTTTATGGGATAGATATCTCCAAAAAAGGCGTTGCGTTGGCGCGGAAAAAAGGGTTAAAGGCAAAAGTTGCCGATATGTCTAAGAAGATACCATTCGGTGATGCAATGTTTGATCTTGTGATTTCGTCAGCGACCATTGAGCATGTTCCCAATCCCGATGTTTTTTTGAAGGAGATATATAGAGTGCTCAACCCAGGTGGAATTGTTTTGATCTCGACGCCGAATTTATCATTCTGGTTAAACAGAATTCTTTTTGTATTTGGTTTATATCCGCTATTTTTAGAAGCGAGTACTGAAGCGAAAGTTGGTTATGGCAAATTTAAACGTTTTTTTTACAGCATGCAGCTTGTTGGCCATATACACGTATTTACTCTTCCGGCGTTAGTAGAACTTATGAAATATCATAATTTTTCAATTGACCGAATTATGGGAGGAACGGTTGATTTTGTTTCTCCGTCGTCAAAAATTATTACCTATCTATATAGGATGATAGATCGTTTGATGACCAATATCCCTTCGCTGAGCACTGATATAATTGTTGTAGGTATCAAGCAGAATAATTTTCCCAAAGGAAATGAAGGACGTTGATCTCTCTCTCATCATCGCCTGCTATAACGAAGAAAAGCTGCTTTGACTAAAGATCCCCTTGTGATCTATGGAAAGATAGTTTC
>CAYHEJ010000004.1:0-14182 GCA_964355625.1 uncultured Gammaproteobacteria bacterium | reverse complement strand
GCCAAGCCCGTTGATCGAGGCCAAATTGCCCAGTGTGAAGAAAAATTAGGAATTCCGCTTGCCGAATTTATTCAGATTGCAGTCGTTGCTATGCAAAAGAACCACGAAGAGCTTGGCTTATGAAGCTGTTGATTGCCACGACAAATCCCGGTAAGCTTGCCGAGATAAAGCGATTTCTTAGTGACGCATCTCTTGAATTAGTAAGCCTTCAGGATCTCGGAATTGCCGATGTGGTAGAAGAAACGGGAAATACATTTGAGGAAAATGCCATTCTGAAGGCGAAATTTTATTCTGCTTTATCCGGATTGCCGACATTGGCTGACGATGGAGGATTTGAAATAGATGCCTTAAGTGGTGAACCGGGGGTAAAGTCCCATCGATGGATAGATCAATCAAAAGATAGCACTGATGAGGATCTTATCGCCTATACCATAGAGCGTATGAAGAATATTCCAGAAGATAAGCGTACTGCCCAGTTGCGGTTAGTTCTCGCTTTAGTATTACCAATCGGAAAGCAATACTTGGCTGAAGAGAAGATTCGCGGGATAGTGCCAGTGCATCCAAATGGAAAACGTAAAGTTGGATTCCCATTCCGTTCTCTTCTTTTTTTGCCGGAAATACATAAATACTACAACCATGATGAGCTAACTGAAGAAGAAAATACCCGATATAATCACCGGAAGAAAGCACTTGAGAAACTCAAGCCAATGTTAAAAGAACTGTTGCAGAATGATAAAAGATAAGATATACTCACTCTATTAACAAGTAAATAAAGGCGTTATATGCCGAACTTTCCCTCGGCAAAGCTTCCCGCCGAAAACGTATAGAAATATATGATGTAAGGCGGGACGGGTATTCCCGTAACAGATGAACACTGTGTCGTCCCGACGTAACGTCGGGGAGGAGCAGTGTATGAGGCCCCGGCGTAAAGTCGGGATAAATTCCAGGTGGCACCACGGTCAAACACCGTCCTGAATAAGGAGGTGTTTTTTTGTGGCAAACATAGAAATCTATGAGGATCAACAAGAAAGAAAAGAAGACAACTACGGCATATTTCATCATGTTTTTTTTGACGTGGACAGCTGTGTGGTAGGTATTGAAGGGATAGATGAACTTGCACGAATGCATCATTGTGAAATTGAGGTAGCACAGTTCACAGAAGCGGCCATGAATGGTGAAGCTAGATTAGAGGAGGTATTTGAAAAACGACTTGAAATCATAAATCCAAGAATCGAGGATCTGGAAGTCATTGGTCAAAAATATATTAAGGCGCTTACTCTACATGCTCCTCAAACGATAAATTTTTTACAGGGTATCGGTATGAATGTATGGTTGATATCGGGTGGTTATGATGAAGCCATTTTCCCTTTGGCAGATTATCTGGCTATTCCGCGAGGGCGTGTTTTGGCAAATCATTTGTATTTCGATAACGAAGGAAAATATTTGGAATTTGATCGTACTAATCCGTTGTGTCGACAATTAGGTAAACGAGAATGTATTGCACGTCTAAAGAAAATGGGAGTCATAAAAGGAAAAATAGCCATCGTTGGTGATGGCGTTTCAGAAATGGAGACAGAAGGAATAGTTGATGTATGTATTGGATTTGGCGGTCATGTGGAGCGTGAACAAGTTCGGAACGCGGCAACATATTTTGTGTCGGAAAATACATTTCTTCCGCTTGTACCAATATTATTATCTTGCACGGAATATTGATTTGGAGTATCGTACAACTATGTTGGATATTAAATTTATCAGGGAAAATCTGGAGATTTGTAAGGAAGCGGCGAAAAATAAGAACCGCGAGGTTGAGTGGGATAAACTTTTGGCCTTGGATGATAAAAGGCGCGAACTTATCGTTACATCAGAAAAATTGCGTGAAGAGCGCAATAAACTAACGCGCGCTGACCAAGAGCGAGGTAAATCGATTAAACAGGAGTTAAAAACCGCTGAAGATGATTTACGAACTATTGAAGTAGAGTTTCACGCGCTTATGCTCACTGTCCCAAATATTCCGGACAAAAGTGTGCCTGTAGGTAAAGATGAAAAAGACAATAAAGAAATCAAAACCTGGGGAAATATTCCAACATTCGATTTTCCCATTAAAGATCACATTGAGTTGGGCAAATCACTGGATCTTATAGATTTAGATCGCGGTTCGAAGGTCGGAGCCTCACGCGCATATTTTCTTAAAAACGAAGGCGCGCAGATGGAATTTGCGATCCTGTTTTATACATTTCAGAAACTCATAAAAAAAGGATATACTCCGCTCATCGCTCCGAGTCTGGTTCGCGAGTTTACGTTATTTGGTAATGGACAATTTCCCTGGGGGAGAGAAGAAGTCTATCATTTGGAAAAAGATGATGCTTTTCTGGCAGGAACTGCAGAAGTACCCGTGACTGCATATCTTAGTGATGAAGTTTTGCAAGAGCAGGAAATGCCGAAGAAATTTGTGGCATTTTCTCCATGTTTTCGTAGAGAAGCGGGGAGTTATGGAAAAGATACGAAAGGAGTCTATAGAGTGCACCAATTTAGTAAAATTGAACAAGTAATTATCTCAACAAATAATTTGAACACTTCTTTTACTCTACATGAGGAGTTATTGGCGAACTCTGAAGAAATTTTGCAGGATTTAGAATTACCGTACCGGGTACTTCTTATGTGTACGGGAGATATGGGAGAACCACAGGTGAAAAAATATGATATCGAAACATGGATGCCTGGGAGAAAAATGTATGGTGAGACGATGTCTAACTCCTTTATGGGGGATTTTCAAGCACGACGGCTCAAAATCCGGTATAAAGCCAAAGACGGTAAAATGTATTTTTGTCATACATTAAACAATACGGCGATTGCCTCTCCGAGGATTCTTATTGCTATCTTGGAGAATTATCAGCAAAAAGATGGATCCATCCTCATACCGAAGGTGCTGCAGCAATTTATCGGCAAAAAGGAAATTCGTAGATAATGAGGCTACTATCCTATTTTTTTCTGCGATCTGTCTATCAGTCTTCATCTTTATACAACAAAAACATTGAAGTCAGGAAGATTCATAAGCGGTATGAACTCTTGGTAAACGGGATACAACAAACTGGTGTTTACACTGAAAAGCTTTGGAAAAAAGGAGTGCAGCTATGGTCTGCTTCTCATTCATTTATACCTAAAGATATTCTTGTTTTTGGTGTTGGAGGCGGGACGCTTTTCCATATATTTCACAAACTGTATCCGCAGTCACACGTCACCGGTGTTGATATTGATGAAGAAATTATACGCATCGGAAAAAAATATTTTGGTTTGGAGTCGCTGAATAATGTATCACTTATCTGTCAGGACGCGCGGTTGTTTGCTAATAATAAGAAAAATATTGGCTACTTCGATTTGGTTGTTTTAGATATATATATCGGCAACAATGTGCCTGAGTTTGTCACAACACGGAAATTTCTTGTTGCCATAAATGAGTTACTAAGAAAAAACGGCAGTCTGGTGATTAATTATTTTAGTTTTCACGATCAAAGAGAAAAATCAAATTCGTTGAAGGTGATTCTTTCCGATATCTTCCATCATGTATATATGGTGCGCGTGCTTAATAATGTCCTTTTTGTGCTAAAATAGATCAATGTTTAAATTCCTGGGAAAGCTTCTGGATAGCAACGAAAAAGAAATAACCAGACTCCAAAAAATAGTTGTAGAGATCAATGCCCGCGAACCTGAAATGCATCGGATCAAAGACAACAATTTTATTAAAAAAACCGCAGAATTTAAAGAGCGTCTTGTGTCGGGACAAGTACTGGATGATCTTTTGCCGGAGGCTTTTGCATTGGCGCGTGAGGCAGCACAAAGAGCAATCGGGCAGCGGCATTATGATGTGCAGTTGGTAGCGGCGCTGACGCTTCATTTCGGCAAAGTTGCCGAACAAAAAACAGGTGAAGGAAAAACATTGTCTGCTATTCCTGCGCTCTATCTCAACGCTCTTTCCGGACGCGGTGTACATCTGGTTACCGTCAATGATTATTTGGCCCGGCGGGATGCCGGATGGATGGGACCGGTCTTTCATTTGTTGGGACTTAAAACGTCCGCAATCATAAGCGATCAGTCGTTTCTCTATGATCCGACGTATGAAGAACCCTCGGCTACAGACTGGAGATTGAAGCATTTGCGTCCTATTTCTCGAAAAGAAGCATATCTCGCTGACGTTACTTACGGTATTAACAGCGAATTTGGATTTGATTATCTCCGGGATAATATGGCATCGGAATATTCGCAGTTAGCCCAGAGGGAGTATCACTATGCAGTGGTAGATGAGGTGGACTCGGTATTGATAGACGAAGCGCGGACTCCGCATATTATTTCCGCGCCGGACATGGAAGCGACTCATGCATATTATGATTATGCCAAACTTGTCGATAAGCTCAATCGCGATACGGACTTTATTATCGACGAAAAACTTCGGACATCGCATCTGACGGATCACGGTATTTTGAAAGTAGAAAAAATGTTGGGGATCGGTAATATTTATGAAAAAGATTTCGAAACTGTTCATCACATTGAAGCGGCATTGAAAGCCAGAGCATTATTTCAAAAAGAGAAAGATTATATTGTCAAAGACGGACAGGTAGTGATTGTTGATGAATTTACCGGACGATTGCTTACCGGACGGCGGTTTAGTGAAGGTATTCATCAGGCTATCGAAGCGAAAGAGGGCGTAGCTATCCAGCAGGAAAGTAAAACACTCGCGACAGTATCGCTCCAAAATTATTTTCGCATGTATCAGAAGTTAGCGGGCATGACCGGTACGGCGACCACGGAAGCGGAAGAGTTTCATAAAATTTACAATTTGGATGTTATCGCAATACCTACTCATCGGACGATGATTCGAAGAGATTTTTCCGATAGTGTGTATAAAACGCCTCGGGCAAAATACTCGGCGATTGCCGAAGATATCGCTGATTGTTATAAACGCGGACAACCGGTGCTCGTGGGAACCACATCGATTGATAAAAATGAAATTGTCAGCGATATACTGAAGCGAAAAGGCATTCCTCATCAGGTATTAAACGCCAAAAATCACCTTCAAGAGGCTTCTATTATCGCTGAAGCCGGAAAAAAAGGCGCTGTAACGGTTGCAACCAACATGGCAGGACGCGGAGTCGATATCATTCTCGGCGGTTCCCGGCATGAGAAGTGGGAAGTGGAAGATCAAAAAGTTTGGGAGATAGAAGAGAAGATTTGGCAGAAACAGCATGATGAAGTGCTCGCTTTCGGCGGACTACATGTAATAGGCACCGAGCGGCATGAGTCGCGCCGGATAGATAATCAGCTCCGCGGCCGATCAGGAAGACAGGGTGATCCGGGATCTACCAGATTTTATGTATCTTTAGAAGACGATATCATGCGGTTATTCGGTGGAGATCAGGTGGCAAAACTCATGACGATATTCAAACTCCCTGAAGATGTTCCGCTGGAGCATCCCATGGTGTCGCGTGCTATTGAACAGGCACAGGTGAAGGTTGAGGGATTTCATTTTGATTCGCGTAAACATTTGGTTGAATATGATGATGTTCTTAGTAAACAGCGTGAGATAGTTTATCGCAGGCGCAGGAAAATCCTTGAAGGTGAACGCCTGAAGGAAAAAATATTGGAAATGGTAAAGCAGGAAATCAGCACCATTGTTTCTGTTTACGCATCAGATAAAGACACTTCGTTTGATCGTGAAAAAATAATAACCGAGTTTTGTACTATTATTCCGTTTGAGGAAGCGTCTCAAAAACAGTTAGTTATACAGCTTGAACAACTGCATGGCGCGGTCGATATAACGGATTTTCTTTCAAAAGTGGCTACGGATATGTATGAAAATCGAGAAAAGCAGTTGACCGCCGAAATGATGAGTCAGATTGAGCGATGGGTGAACCTCAATGTTTTAGATAATTTATGGATGGATCACTTGGATGCGATTGATGATTTGCGGGAAGGAATCGGACTTCGGGGTTATGGTCAGCGGGATCCGCTTGTCGAGTACAAAAATGAAGCGTTTTCCATGTTTGAGAGGTTGATGGCTGCGTTTGATAGTGAGATAGTCCACCGGTTATTTAAAGTGAACGTGCAGATGGCCCCGCAGGGACAAGAGACACCTATTACACAGGCCGCAAAGCAGATGCGCACCAACGCCGATATAGCTGTAAAATCTCCAAAAGTGAATACCCAAAAAGAACTCGGCCGGAATGATCCTTGTTGGTGTGGATCAGGAAAGAAATGGAAAAAATGTCATTATCCGCAGACTTCGTCTTGATAGAACAATCTAAACGACCATCTTCTGCACCACATAGAGAGAATTATTTACGTTCAAAAAGTTTTTAAAATTCTCATAATTTCCAACGAGTTGAATGTTATATAGGTTAAGTTGTGTAATCACTCATGACCACATGGCTCGAAAAAGAAATTGTCGAGCTAGCATGGAATTTTCTTGGTATACTTTCTACTATGAATGAAGAATTTAAAAAAAAGATTATTGCTTTACGAGGAGACATTGGAAAAAAATGGCTACAGGAAATTCCCAATATTATCAATAAATATGAAAAAGAATGGGGGATAATGTGTCTTTCTCCCTTTTCTCTTTCTTATAATTACGTCGCTCCTGCAAAAACACATGATGGCAAGGCTGTAGTATTAAAACTTAGCTTTCCAGATAATCATGAATTTCCATTAGAACTCGAAGCGCTTAATTTTTATGATGGGAGCGGTTCAATAAAGGTGCTACATGAAGATGTTAAAAATGAAGCCATGCTATTAGAAATGGCAGAACCCGGGACAAGAGTTCGTGATATTTCGCCCAATAAAAAACAAATCTTATTTGCCTCAGAGGTTATGAGAAAGATGCATAAACCAGTTTCAGATAATATCGCTTCTTTATTTCCTACTATCCTTGATTGGGCTAAAGCCTTTGATAGACATAAAACAAAGTTTCCAAATGATAGCCCTGTTCCATCTTGGATGTTTGATAAAGCAGAAAATATATTTAAAGAGTTTCCGAAGGACAAAAAAAGGCAAGTTTTGTTACACGGAGATTTACACAGTGATAATATCCTCTTATCTCAAAGAGGATGGTTATCAATTGACCCAAAAGGAATCGTAGGAGAGAGAGAATTCGAACTTGGTGCATATTTGCGTAATCCGTATTATGATTACCCTAAAGGAAGTGATTACAAAAAACTTGAGACAAGCAGAATTCTTCAATTCTCAGAAGAATTGGGGTTTGATGAAAAACGTATCCTTGACTGGTCATTTGCCTGTGCAGTTATTTCTCTCCTTTGGTTTTTAGAAGATGAGGGTTACTTCAAAGAAATATATATTACGAATGCGGAACTTTTAGATGAAATTAAACTGTGAGTGGTGCATGTAAAATGTTCCTTCAAAGGTAGATAATTCAAGGATCCATGTGGTACCCTATATTGATAGCAGTTCAAGAAGTGCCACTATCCCAACATGGGATATTGATTTCCGTTTTTAAACGTGTATATACTAAAAATACATGGAAACTGTCTTTTTCTGGACTGTTTGGGGACTTATATCTTTTTGGGCATTGAAGACGTTCTATTTTTCTTTTTCAAAGCGTAAGCTCGACAGGCTTCGCAACACCGCTTTTGGGATAAATCTTGCAGTTTTAGTTTTGACTTTTTTCCCATGGCTCCCGCCACCTCAAGGAAATATTCTTTCCGTACTGTTCATTCTTCTTCTCGTTGTCTCTATAGGCTTGTTTGTTATAAAAGATGCATTACTTCTAAAACTTGCTTCAATAGCAACCATTGTTAATACTTTTGTTCTTTTTATTCTTATGATACAGCTTCGTCCGGGCACTTTTGTCTTAACTTTGTACGATATTCCGCCAATTATTGCAGCTTTATCTTTACTTGTCGGTGACGTCGTTGTATTGCTTTTGTGGCAGCAATTGGAGCTGAAATCATGATAACAATTCTTATTTATCACTGTATTCTTCTGGCACAGCTCTCTGTTGTGTGCCGCAATAAAACAGTAAGCCTCAAAGAAATGGTGCAGGTGTTTTTGGTTGGCGCTACAGGGTCGGTACTTGCAAACTTTTTGATTCAAGGTATTGCCGTACGGTTAATAGGATCAAATACTGTGTACTATACTATCGGCCCGATTTCTGAAGAAATTATCAAAATTGCTTTTGTTTTTTTCCTTTTGTTTTTTACCAAAATGGGTTCGTCGGTCAGCATTGAAGACGGGATACTATTGGGAGCCGCAGCTGGAGCAGGGTATGGGTTTGCGGAAGATAGCGTGCGGGCCATAGGATTGGGATTAGCTCGGATGAGTGAATTATTTCCTGCCTATACCTGGACAGGATTACCCGGTGTGCTGACACATTGGTTGGTAACTGAACGCGGAATAAATTTGTCTGATGGGCAAGGAATCATCCCCGGTCATCTCATGTGGACAGCGTTAGTTGGTGCTGGATTAGGGTTTGCCAGAAAAATGAGTCCGAAATTAGGAAAGAATATGTTGATACCACTCGGTCTTCTTGTCTGGGTGACGCTCGATCATGCTATAGATAATTTCGGACCATATGATCTGGGTCCTGTCCTTAAAAACGTTTATGCGCTTTATGGTAGAGGGTGGGGCGTTTGGATAGTACTGACGTTGGCTGTCATAGGAGCGGTGATTGCGGATGAATTATTACTCAGGCGGCACGGTTTGCGAGATGAAAAATTGCTTCTTCCGGGTGAGAAACAACGGTCTTTCATTAGTGAGCTATGGTTGGCATGTACGAGTTGGCGATACGGTAAAAAATATTGGGGCGCACTGCTTAGTTATTTGATGGTTCGAAGACAATTGGGATATATGACTCATTCCGGAGAAAAAACCGAAGCATTGATTGCACTTCTCAAACAACGTCGATTGTCCGTGATTGCAGTCGCACGCTTGTCCGGAAAGTACAAAAATACCGGTATTCCTCCCGGAATTGCCACGCTGTGGCAAGGTCCCCCGCCAAATTTTTTCACATTCACCTTGCGACAAAAAGCATGGTGGTGCTTTGTGATAGTTCTCATCGTTATGGGAATTTTAAACGCGTGGTTGTTTTTGTTCTCTGTATATATACCCCGTTCACTGTTAACCCTCATTCTTCGAAGTCCCGTGTTACCGATTCTTGGAGTGATCGGATATGGTATGGCTTTTTTTGAAGTGGTCTTATATTACAAAAACAAGTTGTGGCGTAACATCGAGCCGGATATAGATAATCGCATGAAGACGTATTCACATTCAATTCTTATCAACACCTCCGGTTTAACTGTGATTTTTTCGCTGCCGTTTTTTACCGGCACGCATCCGTTATTAGTTGATAAGTTTCTCTGGAGTCAGCTTGCGAAGTTTTTTGAATTTTTAAAAGAATTCCGAAAATGGGTAGGAGGCCCGTTGTCAGCCGCGATTGGTGCTATTCCTATTGTCGGTAATGTTCAAAGCGGAGCGAATGCGGCGTTTGGATATGACTATATCGGCGATGAGCCGGTCGAAGGATTTGATCGTGCCATGGCGGTTCTTGGCGCCGTACCATTGGCGGGGAATGCGCTCCGAAGCGGATGGATGGCAACGAAGGCCGCAAGGTACGTAAGAGTAGGCAAGGTTGTCAACAGACTGAAGGAGCCTGTTGCAGCTCTTGAAGAATTTGGAGACCAGCTTGGGGAAGTTATGGATAAAATTGAGAAAGTACAAACGGCAAAGGATTATTTGACGGAATCATACGGAAAACTCCGCGATCAATTGCAGGACTTGAGTCAAGACCAATCCCGTCAATTATTTGAAAAACGCAACACTATGTTAAAAGAGTGGTCAGGTCAAAGAGGATTGACTCGGGTTGATGATGGTCATTATCAGATGCCATATGACGGCAACAAGGTTGATGTGTTCAGTGGGAAAGCGGGGACAGGCAAGCTCAAGCTCAGGCATGATTTGCCGGACACCGGGCAGGTAAGTATTGATCACAAGAATCAGTCGGTGATGGTGGATACTATCGGAGGTCAGCCTGCAGAGGTCAAAACGCAGATTGCCGAACTCCAAAAGCAGTTTCCTGAGCATACAATTTTGCATCGTAGCACCAAAGCGGATGGATTCACGGTTACCGATGTTATCGCTCCGGATGGGACAAGTAGTACGTTTTATTCGGTACCAACACATACCCGAGGGAGTGTTTCTTCGGTGAATTCGCGGTAAGGAATGTATGGCACAAAAAAATTCTTCATCACAAGGGAAAAGTGGAAAGGGTTGTTTCAAAGGTTGCCTTGTGGTGCTGGTAATTATCGTTGTCTGTATTACCGGTTTGGAAATTTTCCGACGCTACGCGATGCGTAGATATGAGGAAAATTTTTTAAAAACCTATACACCCTCCGCCGAGCTTGCAGAAATTGCCCAAAAGACTTCGCTGACGGACAAAGCGAAGAAGATATTTTATCAGGCAGATCCGGAGTTCATTGGGTCGGATATTTTCGCTACCTATTGCCTGGGGAGAAACGGAGCAGAGCTCGCTTTGGCATGCGCGAGAAGCAGTACTCCGGACAATAAAAAGAGTTCTAAACCGAGAATATTTCTCCTTCGTATTGAAGAACCTGAGTTTGCCGACAGCAGGTTTCCCTCTTCAGCTCATGAGATACTTCATATTGCCTATCGAAAACTTAGTACGGAAGAAAGAGAGCGAATTGGCAATCTCATCGATCAGGAACTTGCCCGTCGTCAGGACGATTCACATCTCAGAGGGATTGGAGACATTATCAAAACGTCCGGAGACGACGCGAACGAGGAGCTACGAAATGAAATGCATTCTATCTTTGGCGTCGAATACAGAGATATTTCATCGGAATTAGAGGAGTATTACGCACAGTATTTTTTTGATCGCAAAGCACTGGTATTGTTATACGAAAACGCGGGATTTGAAAAACGCATACGAAAAATAGGTGAAATTGCCCGCCAGACAAAAATAGTAGACAGTCAGCTCACAAGTATGAGTACCCAATTGACAGCGTATCAGAAGTCCGGAGATACAGACTCGTATAATAGTATGGTTGCTGAGTTTAATGCGAAAGTGTATCAGTATAACGCCAAAGTACAAGAAGGCAAGAAGCTTTATAGTGATATTGAAGTGCTGTATGCGTTGATAAATCCAAGTTACCAGCCTCCACAGGAGAAAACAAGATGACAATGAAAAAATTCATCCTGCCCATAGCTGTTTTTGCCTTTCTGTTTCTGGTACTTTCTTCTAATATTTATGCTGTACCGGAGACAACAACTCCTTCTCAAAAATCCTCAAACAGCTACAATCCTTATTGTTGGAATACGCACATGATTGATGAGATTGCTGTTTGCAGTAGAGCTTTTTTAGACTGCGTGAAACCATGTGTAAAGATGGATTTAAAAGCGAATACTGCTTGTTTGAATGCGTGCAGTAAGGTTCATACAGCTTGTCTTGATTCCGCCTCGGCTGCTTACAAAGTTTGCATAGAGAATGAGAGACAAGCACAGAAAAAGCCTGATGCAAAACAACTTGAATCTAAGGTAACGCAAGCGCCTGTTAAGAATAGTCCAGAGAACAAGGGAAAAATAGAAGAACAATCAAGTAACGGAACACTTCCTGTTTTTATCGGTGAGTGGTTTAAGCTTGTTGGGGAATCAATTGTTTTTAATAATTGGACCATGGACACGATCTCTCTTATGGTCGGTGGGCAGACCGCTCAGGAGAGGAAGGATACAGCAAAAGATTGGCAATATATTGATAGTCTAACGGATGATTATGTTTTCTACGTTACCGGCAAGACCAAGGATGACTTGGAAGATCTGATTGATCAGGAGCCGAGGATTAGTGATGAAATTGTTGAGCAATTAAAGCAAAAAATTCAGGATTCACCATTTAGTCTGGATATCCTGAATGGTAAAGCGCAAATTAAGTATCCAGGACAAAATTTCTGGAGCGATTTACGACAAGGAGACAAAATTCCTCCCGGTTCAACCATCTTTACCGGAATGGACACAACTACAGTGTTAAGCATTAAAGATAAGGGGGTAGTACAGATTTTGCCTTTTACTGAAGTTACGATCAGCGAGGAAGGTTTATCAGAATCGGGCAAAACAACTACCGATATTGATCTAAATACTGGAGAAATAGAAGTCAACATAGAGAGTGGAGTTTATACAGTTCCTCTTATGCAGGTGAACACAATAAATGCAGTAGCTGGTGTTCGGGGCACTCATTTTTGGGTTTCATATAATAAAGAAAATAATCTTTCAACGGTTGGTGTATATGAAGGCAAAGTTGAAGTTACAGCAAAAGGAAATGACCGATCTATTATAGTTTCTCCAAACGGCGATAAACCGGGAATTGTTGTGGTCTCTCAAAAACTTTCAGTCTTGAAACTCATTTTAGTTGGAGCTGTTTTAATTGTTATTATTGGAGGCGTAGTATTACTTCTCAAAAGTAAAAGGAATAAAAGATGAAAAAATTAGTATCAGCATACATTTTGGGGATACTTTCTTTTGTCATGGCAATAACCGGTGTTTTTAGTTTATTTTTTTCCATTCCCGGACTGATTTTTTCTCTTGCTTCACTCAAATTACCGGAGAGAAAAATCAATATACCTTTGGGATATCAAGGGACTTTGGGTAGAAAAAAGGTCTCAGCAACTCCCTATATAACGAGCCGGTATTTGGCTTATTTAGCCATAGGCCTCAATATTTTTAGTATCGCAGCTTCTTTATTTGCGACAGCGGTTATTGTGGCATTATTTACAGCTGGAGCAAAATGAGCAGTTAAAATTGTTTTTCTACAGCTCCTGTGGTTTTGTCTACGTTATACCAGTTAAACGTAGCGGTGTGTCTATTTGTTATTTCATATACTTGAACTAAATATGAATTGTCTTCTTCACCGTTTACCGCAACCAAACCGTTAGGGACTCTTTTAAGATAATCTATTACTTCCGGCAATGATTTCACTTTGGCGATTGCTTGTTCTTCTGAAACCATGCTTTTATTAGTTTTCTCAAACGAAAGTGATTTGAGCATATACAACGTCGCGTTTTCATAGACCATTTTGTCTTTATTCGGTCCTTCTGCAAAGATAGCTACACCAAAAACCTGATTATTAATCAATGTATAATAGTATGTCATGCAGCCAAGACGAGAACAGTTTTCAACTGATTCAAATGGTATTTGCGTGAGAGTCATTTTTGATACTTTGGCTTGGGGAGGAAAGTATTCTTTTATCCAGGTAATGAGATCTGTTTTTATAGTAAATGGTTTTGCGATAGCCACTTGTGCTCCATCTGTGAGCTCTGTATTTTTTTTCTGGGAAGGTCCGGATATTCCAAAAGCAATCTCGTCGCCGTTTTCAAAAACCTGGGTGTCCGTACGGATTTCCCATTGTGTCGGGTACTCAAGATTAAATCCATATATGGGATTTTGGTAGGTTTGATATCCTGTTTTTGGTTGTGTAGATTGAGATACGTTGTTTTTAAATAAACCAAATAGAGCAACCAGCACTATTGTTACTGACAGGATAATGATCCATTTTTTTGCCATAGATCGAAAAGTTAATGCCATTTTTATGATATCATATTTTTGTGGAATTAATAGATGTGTATAAAACGATCGTCATAGACTCTTCGAAGAGCTGGGTTGTATTCAAGAATGGCACGTGTGTCATGCTTCTTCATCCGGCTGATGATGTAAAGGCGCAGGCTATAAAAATTCTCCGTGAACATGGATTAGTGGTGGCGGGGACATCCTCAGGGGATTTTGAAGTGACAAAAATTCCGGATATTAATGGTTGGGTCGTCACGGGAGATTATCCGGGGATTATGATATATGTTTCGGAGGAAGAAGGTAACAAGAAAGATGATGTTGAGATTGGTTTAATTGGAAGAAACAAGCGGGAACACGACGCAAAAGAGCTCGAAGTTGTATACGTTAATTTATGAAAAACATTTGTGTTTTTTGTTCAGCAGGTGATGTGGAAGAGCGGTACGTTCAAGAAACGGTGAAATTCGGAGAGCTGATGGTAGCGCATGGGTATGATCTTGTTTGGGGTGGCTCGAATGTGGGACTGATGAAGGTCATCGCCGACACGGTCCAAAACGCCGGGGGTAAACTTATCGGAATCTCCGTAGAGTTTCTACGGGATAAAGTAAGAGAT
>CAYHEJ010000003.1:0-14767 GCA_964355625.1 uncultured Gammaproteobacteria bacterium | reverse complement strand
GTGATTGCAGAGAACAGCTTCAAGAAGCAATGCGGTTGATTGAACAAGAATCAGCTGGAGCCATACTATATCTCAATCAGGAAGGTCGTGGCATCGGCTTAGTCAATAAAATCAAAGCATATGCGCTTCAAGACAATGAGGGACTAGATACTGTCCAGGCAAATCAAAAGCTTCACCTGCCAATCGATAAAAGAAACTATCAAGCAGCGGTAAGCTTATTAGCATACCTCGGCATTACAAAAGTAAAGCTCATGACAAACAATCCTAAAAAGGTACAGTCCTTAGCGAAGGCAGGTATTCACGTTACCGAAAGGATTTCCATGCGCATCAAACCAAATACTATCAATAAAGCGTATTTATTAACAAAAAAACATAAGCTTGGACACATATTTGAACTATAGAGATTTTATGACAAATACTGATGAACAGTTTATGAAAAAAGCGCTTTCCTTGGCGAAAAAAGGATTAGGCTGGACTCGGCCTAACCCACTGGTTGGCGCGGTCATTGTGAAGGAAGGCAAAATTATTGGGCAAGGATACCATACAAAGTTTGGGTTTCCTCACGCAGAAGTTGAGGCATTTCAATCTGCCCACCGACTCGGTCGTACAACAGAAGGTGCCACACTATATGTCACGCTTGAGCCCTGTTGTCACGTTGGCAAAACTCCACCCTGTGTCCATGCTATTATCCGAGCCGGTATTAAAAAAGTAGTATGTAGTCATCTGGACCCTAATCCATTAGTGGCTGGAAAAGGACGGGATATGCTGCAGAAACATGGGATTGAAGTAGACGTAGGTTTATTGGAACAAGAGTCTAAGCAACTGAACGAAGGGTTTATTACCTTTCACATACTGAAGCGACCGTTTGTAGCGGTAAAATTCGCTGCAAGTTTAGATGGTAAAATCGCTACTTCCTCCGGTGATTCCAAATGGATAACAAATGAAAAAGCAAGAACGTTTGCCAGAAAATTACGCGCACAGTATGATGCAATTTTAGTAGGCAAAAATACCGTTTTAAAAGATAATCCGCATTTGGGATGTAGAAATTCAAAGGTAAAAGACCCTCTCCGAATTATTTTAGACTCTACTCTTTCCCTCCCAATTGAATCTCAAGTGTTTCGTGACTCCAATGTTTTGGTAGTTGCTACTGCAAGGGCGCCTAGAGAAAAAATTCAGGAATTTGAAGATAGGGGTATACAAGTCGTGTGTTTCACCAGCAAAACTATTTCGATTAAAAAAATATTAACCGAGCTAAGCAAACGAAACATTCTAAGCATTCTTGTAGAAGGTGGTAGTCAGGTAATTGGTAGTTTTTTTGATGTTGGCCTAGTAGATAAAGTGTATGCGTTCCATGCCCCGCTGATTATTGGCGGGAAAGGAGCTCTCAGCGCAGTAGGAGGGGAAGGAGCAGGGACTATAATAAAATCCTTCACGCTGCACAGAATGAGTCATAAGTATTTCGACAATGATTGTCTCACCGTAGGGTATACAGATGTGATATTATAACTAAGAAAGAGGGGGTGGGTCATTTAGGCCCTGAGATCATACCCATATTACCTGATCTGGATAATGCCAGCGAAGGGAATGCATGAATGAACGAGAGATAGTGGTATCAACGACTATTACACACCCGCGCTTCATTGAACATAATCCACAGTGTCAAGGAGTTGCTATTATTGTGGTCAATCGGAAAAACGACGTTTTACTTGTACAACAGCGATATGACGATCTGCAGTATGGAAGGATACGAGGACAATGGAACATTATTACAGAAACACGGGAAGAAGGCGAGCTCGTACGCGGGACCGTATGGAGAGCAATACAAGAAGAATTAGGTAGTACTCCCGACGATTTTTCGGTTCTGCGCGGTACCTATAGGGAAACAAATGACGCATATAATGCATGCTTGAGCTACGGGTATTTTTATCGATGCATCGCACTAGTATACACGGCACATTCCAACCGAGATCCGAATACTTTATTTCATTCTCTCGATGGAGAGATTGCGCAATTTTCGTGGGTACCGTTTCACCACCTTGATCGGTATGATATTGAATATGGCGCACGACTGATACTTGATAATTATTTTTATGTTGTATAATAGAATACAAATTAAAAAAGGAGGAACTATGTTTACATTACCGGAATTGCCGTATGCATATAATGCGCTTCTTGCGTTTTTTCGCCGCAGCACTACAGGCAATCGATGATACTTGACAAAGTGCTGTATATACAGTACTATATGGATATATGTTGCAACAAAGGGTTTCTGAAGTACGGACACAAATTTATCTTCCACAGTACTTACACGCGAAAATCAGCATTCGTGCACAAAAGCGTGGGGTTTCCATTGCAAGTATCATCAGGGACGCTATCGCCAAAGATATTGGCGATGATGGGCATTACTCAAACGAAGCAGTGTGGCAGAAGTTTTTTAGTTCAGCTGGTATTGGGAAAAAAGGACCGTCAGACGTTTCGTCCAGAACTGGTGAGTACTGGGCGCAATCAATTGAAGAAAAGTTGAAACGGCGCAGAAAATTATGACCGTCATAGTGGATACGACAGCGTGGTATGCGTATTTTGTGGCAAAAGATCTATTTCACCACGAAGCTATTGGATATTTTCAGACAAAGCCCCAACTGATAACGACAAACACCGTGTTTGAAGAGACCATTGCACTCATCCATCATCGTCAAGGGAAACGCGTTGCCGTAGCCGCAGGCAAGAATATACAAGAAATATGCGGGGCTAATTTTCGGTACATTACTTCGCACGAGGACGAGGAAATCCTTGATTTATACAAAAAAAGCATACGCGGACTGGACTATGTCGATGCAAGCGTCGTCTGGCTGGCGCGCAAACTTGATATTCCCATCTTTACATTTGACGCGCATTTTAAGACAATAAAGATGATAACCGTTCCATAAGATCTTATGTTTACACTACCGGAATTGCCGTATGCATATAACGCGCTTGAGCCATATATAGATGAGGCTACCATGCGCATACATCATGATAAACACCATGCGGCATATGTTAAAAATCTCAATGATGCACTCTTGGGTAAAGACGATCTGCTTAAACTGCCGGTTGAAGAGTTGATTGCAGACATTTTAAAAGTTCCGGAAGCCATCCGTACAAAAGTCAGAAACAATGGCGGAGGTCACGCGAATCATAGTTTTTTTTGGGAGATTATGGGACCTGCCACAACGGGAAGTAAACCAAAAGGCAACCTGGCAGAGGCTATAGATGTGACCTTCGGCGGCTTTTCGCAGTTTCAGGAAAAATTTTCAACTGCGGCCGTGGGGAGATTTGGGAGCGGTTGGGCGTGGCTCAGCGTTGATGGCGGGAGACTGAACATAGAAGATACCCCAAATCAGGATTCACCGCGTATGGAAGGACGGGTGCCGGTGCTCGGTCTTGATGTGTGGGAACATGCATATTATCTGAAGTACCAAAATATGCGGGCAGATTATATGAAAGCTTGGTGGAACGTCGTGAATTGGAAAGAAGTAGAAAAACGCTTCGATGAAATTTCCTGACCCATTACTCCTTAAATCGAAGATTGCGCGCTCTTCAATAATTTTTGCCAGCAGTCAGTTGACGGGCAAGAAAAATTTCCAAACGGATTATTTTATCAATTTCAATGACGAATGTTTCGTCGTTTGCGATGGACACGAGATGGTCCGCGGAGATGCGGCATCGACATTAGCCGCTGAGACGGCTATTTGGGGATATAAGCATGTGCGCCACCGTCCGTATTATTGGTCGGAAAAACAGCTTCTTGTGAAACGAATCTTCCGATCAACCAATTTAGCAATTTGGCAGAAACACCGCGAACATGGATTTGAGGACGGACTCGTAACGACTTTGAGCGTGGCTATAATCGGAACAAACAAAATTTGGGTCGGAAGCGTCGGAGACACTTCAATATTATTATATAGGGAATCTCTTATAGATATATTGACGCCAACAGACGCCGATATGCTTGGGTTGAAGCGTTTAGGACTTGTACCGCATGTGAAAATTGATGAATTTCTCGGCGGTGACATCCTCCTTATGGCGACGGACGGAGTCATGAAATTTGTAAGTGAAGACGAGCTTCGCGCTGCCTGTGAGATGGCAGGGGATACAACCCAAAGCGTTACGGACGCGGTGGTTCATCTACTCAAGACAGCCCAAGAAAATGGGAGCGAGGATAATATGACGGCTTGCATCATGAAACGATTGAAGGCTGGCGGAGAGTAGTTGATTCGTCTATACTATTTTTATATGCCTGCCGAATTTTTCGAAACCCTTAGCAACAACGCAATTCCTCCAATTTACCGGTTTTTCAACGGAAAAGATTGGGTAGAAAGTACAAGCGGAAATCGTATCGCAATTCAATCTCCCGTTGACGGGTCAGTTGTCGGAGAAATTCAAGTGGTGACACCGAGTGAGATTGATGAAGCACTTACTCGAAATGTAGACGCCCAGAAAAAGTGGGAGGCTACACCGCTGAACGTTAGGGTAAAAATAGTGCATTTGGCCGCTGACTGGGTCATGCATTATTTGGATTATTTAGCTGTACTTCTTGCGCGCGAGGTTGGGAAAACGATAAGTGAAGCAAAAAGTGAAATTAAAAGGACTGCAGAGTTGACTGATTATTTTGCCGATGAAGTCCAGTCTATCCGCGGCGAGACACTCGATAGTGATAATTTTCCGGGATACGATAAGGGACGTATCGCTGTTATTGAACGGGTCGCGCATGGGGTAGTACTTGCCATTGCCCCGTTTAATTATCCGGTCAATCTCGCCGGGAGTAAAATTGCCCCTGCACTCCTCATGGGAAACAGCGTCGTATTTAAACCACCGACACAAGGATGTATCAGCGGACTTCATTTAACAAGAATTTTCCAGAAGGCTGGAGTACCTGAAGGCGTGATTTCCTGTCTTACCGGCGGCGGACAAGAAATAGGAAGTTATCTCGTCAGTCATCCGAAGGTGACGATGGTTGCATTTACCGGAAGTTCTGATACCGGTATGGCGATAGCCCGCATTGCCCCCATGAAGCCGCTTCTTTTTGAATGCGGCGGCAATAACGCAACCATTGTATTTCCTGATGCAGACATGAACTTGACAGCTACAGAAATTATTAAAGGCGGATTTTCGTATGCCGGTCAACGGTGCACCGCGATAAAATATGTTATGGGAACGCAAGGCGTGTTGGATCAATTATTGCCGGTCGTGTTGAAAGAGATGGAAGAAACGACAAACCTCGCAGGTCCGGTCATCACCGTCCAGGTGGCTGAGAATATTGAAAAAATAATAAAAGACTCCGTTGCTCAAGGAGCAAAGGTGGCAGTGGGTGGACACAGAAAAGATGCGTATATAGAGCCGACCATTCTCACACATGTAACACCATCCATGAATATCGTTTCGACTGAAGTATTTGGTCCGGTGATTTCTTTTATCGCCGTAGGTGATATGGATGAGGCAGCTAACATCGTGAACGGTCAGAGGTTTGGACTTCAGGCGTGTGTGTTTACGAAAGATGAAGGGACGGGACTCAAATATGCAAAACTTCTGGACGTCGGAACGGTTCAGATCAATGGGTCTCCTCAGCGCGGACCGGATCATTTTCCGTTTTTGGGTGTAAAGCAATCAGGAGTTGGTGTCCAAGGGGTCCGCTACTCCCTCGAAGCCATGAGCCGAATCAAACCGGTCGTCATCAACAAGCCGCAGTAAAAATCCGTGATTGACAAAAGTATTTTCATAGTTCTATAGTTGGTTCATCCCACTGCCCTCACATATTATCTATGCCTTCAAAACAAGAGCACCGTTTTCTCTATCCGGAGAAAGATATTCAAAAAGATCTCCACGCCGCATATAAACAGAAACACACTGTTGTCGGTTGGCCAAAAGGAGTTTCTAAAATATTTTCCCATCTCACCAGAAAGCATACCGGCTGTATCGTAGGAATTGCATTGGGCGATGAAGGAAAGGGAAGAATTGTCGACAATTGTATCGAAACACTCCTTTCAACACGCGGCATTGCCGGCGTCACTGTTGTTCGATTTCAGGGAGGAAATAATTCCGGGCATACCGTACAGATAAAAAATATTTCTATTGCTCTCCACCAGATACCCTGCGGCATCGTACACAAAAAAACGACTTGTATTATGGATCGGGGGATGACCATAAATCCGATAGATTTAATGGAGGAGATACATATTGTAGAGAAGATGGTAGGCAGTGTGAAAGGAAGATTATTTTTATCGCGCGACGCGGTACTCAATACTGATTTGGATAGAGGCGAGGAATTGTTGAATCGTTCAAGACAGGGGAGCTCCGGCGGAGGAACAGGGAGAGGTATCGGGCCATCGTATGCACATCATTATGACAGACTGGGATTTCATGTATCGGATTTGATTTCCGACGATTGGGAAATTCACTTTGAAAAACAATACGCGCGATATGCGAAAGAATTTGCGCTGTACGGTTTGGACTTGGCAACTATTGAAGTGCCGGACTTTAAAGAGACAAAAAAAACTCACAAAGAACACAAACGTCCAATCGGTACAAAGAAAGAATTTCTCCTTCGATTAAGACATGCCCGGAGCGCACTCCTTCGCCGTCGGATGGTCGTCAACACATTTGTGATGCATAAAAAAATATATTCAGATTCATCGCAAGCCGTATTTTTTGAAGGAGCACAGGCTCTGGGTCTCCATGCGTGGCTCGGTACCATCCCCGATATCACTGCATCAGATACATCAGTCTACGGCATTCATTCTGGGACTGCTTTTTGGAGAATGCAGGATATTGAGAATCGAATCGGCGTATTCAAGGTGCCGTATACCTCAAGTGTTGGAGCCAGAAGAATGCCGACTCACGCGGATGATGACTGGTCCCGGAGGGTGAGAGAAGAGGCGCACGAATATGGGACGACGACAGGAAGGCCGCGGGATATTCTCTACCCTGATTTACCACTTCTTTCATACAACATTAGGCTGTCGGGTATCGAGGTATTAACAGGTACGCATCTGGATATTGCGTGGGAGGATATGCCTATCAAAGTTTGTACGCATTACGTTGATAAAAAAGGGACTGTCGTGCCATATCAACCCGGACTCGCATATCAAAAAGATGTAACGCCGAAGTATATAGAATTGCCTGGGTGGGATGGGGAGAAAGTCCGAAAAGCGAAATTGTTTAAACAGCTTCCCGGCAACGCGAAGAATTTTTTAGCATTTTTACAATTACGGCTTGGGACACCCATTATTGCAGTTACCACCGGACCTTCACGCGAAAACTATCTGGGAATTTCAGCGTATTAACTGTTACTTGATCAATGCAGATCGCGGATATTTTCTGTAGCACCTGCTCCTGAAACCATAATAAATTGACCCTTTTTCTGCATTTCGATAATGGTGTGGGCTCCAACATAGCTCATGCTGGAACGAAGTCCGCCGTCAAAATCAAACAGGATTTTAGTAACCGTTCCTTTATACGGCGTTGCGATAGCGCGTCCTTCGGGTGTGTAATGGTCGCCATTTGTAGTACTTCCTCCGATGCTTTTTCTTTTTTGAAACGCACTTGCCGATGCCATCCCGCGGACTAATTTTTTTAGTGTTCCATTTTCGAGCATTTGTTCGCCGGGGCTTTCACGGGTGCCGGCAAATAAACTGCCGATCATTACACTATGAGCGCCTGCGACAATTGCTTTTGGTAAATCGCCCGGTTCGCGGATGCCTCCGTCGGCCATGATGGGAATAGAACTTCTTTTTTTGGCAAGGGCTTCTGATACGTCCATAACTGCGGTGATTTGCGGAATGCCCACGCCTGCAACATTTCTCGTTTCACAGACATATCCGGGACCTACTCCCACTTTGACTCCGTCAGCGCCACTGTCATAAATGTATCTGGCGCCTTCGGCGGTTGCTACATTTCCTGCAATGATGGGAATTTTTATCCCTTCTTTATTTTTTAGCCGGTGAAGCATTTCGGATGTATAAATAAGTCCGCCATGGGCGATATCCAGTACTAAAAGATCCACCCCCGCCTCAATTAATAAGTGCGTGCGTTCAATATCACGCGATTGGACACCGATAGCCGCTCCAACCATAAGCCTGCCTTTTTTGTCGAGTGACATTTGCGGGTACTGAGTTTTGTAAGAGAAATCTTTTAATGTATACACGCCGACCAACCGTCCTTTTTTGTCCACAACGGGAATCTTTTGGATTCTCCGGGCTTCCATCATTTCTATAGCTTTTTGAGGATTGGTATCTTTAGACACCGTCACGACGCGGTCTCGGGGTGTCATCACGCGTGAAATCGGGGTATTGGGAGGGGCGGTCGGGTAGTCGCGCGATGTAGCAATCCCGACAAAATCACCGTCAAAAATACTTCCCGAGTACACAATAACATATCCGCGGTTTCTTTTTTGCTGCAGCTCGATCACTTCTGCAATTGTTGCTGTCGCGGGAACCAAAGGCGGATCGTCTTCAATAATGCGGATCATATCTTTGACCAATTTAACCTGAAATGCCTGTTCTTCAGATGTCATAAACCGGTGGATGACACCCAATCCTCCATAGAGAGCCATCGTGATAGCCATGCGGTGCTCGGTCACCGTGTCCATATTTGCAGATATAATAGGAAGCTTTATCGGCGGAAGTCCGCGGGCGATAATGGTCGAAGTATCGAGTTGGTCGCTGTGCCGCGAGCGGATATCAGAAAGGTTCGGGCGTATGAGGACATCGGAATACGCAAGCCCTGAACCGGTGATTTTAAGTTGCATATATAGGTTACTCCCATTCCATGGTGGCAGGTGGTTTCGTGGTGACATCATACACCACGCGGGAAACATTTGGTACTTCGTTGACAATTCGTGAAGAAATCCTCCCAAGAACTTCATACGGAATTTGCGCCCATTGTGAGGTCATTACATCGGTTGATTCATACGCGCGGACGCCCACAACTTCTGCAAATGCCCGCTCGTCGCCCTTGACAGCAGTGCTCTGGGCTCCCGTCATGAGGGCAAAACATTGAAATACTTTTTCATAGAGTCCGGCTGATTTTATTTCCTCAAGTACAATGGAATCTGCAAGAATCACTTGTTTGAGCCGTTCCTCCGTCACTTCTCCGCGAATCCGGACCGCATACCCTGGCCCGGGAAATGGTTGCTGCATAACTATGTCTTCCGGTAGCCCTGCAATTTTCCCCAGCTCCCGTACCTCATCTTTATAAAATGAACGAAGCGGTTCTATGAGTTGAAAATGAAGATATGCCGGAAGTCCGCCGACATTATGATGGGATTTGATGTGCGATGCATGCTTACTGCCCTTTGATTCTATGACATCCGAATAAATAGTTCCCTGTCCGAGAAATGCAACATCGTGATGTTCGTGGGCAACTTCAGAAAAAATATCGATATATAGTGAACCGATTATTTTTCTTTTTTCCTCCGGGTCAGTGATTCCTTTTAAAGCTTTGAGAAATCTGGGCTTTGCATGAATAATAGTGAGATCTGCTTGAATAAGTTTCGTAAAAATATATTTGACACGGGTTTCCGTTTCCGGTCGCATGAGCCCGCTGTCGACGTAGACGGGGATGATATTTTTTCCGATAGCCTTCCCAATAAGGAATGCGGTAACCGTAGAATCCACTCCTCCCGACACGGCACAGATAACTTTTTTTGTGCCAACTAACGATTTGATTGATTTGATAATTGTTTGAGTATCAAGAGAAATCGGATTGATGGATTCACCGCAGACGTCACGCGCGAAGTTTTTCAACAGCTCAACGCCGTACTTGGTGTGCGCTGCTTCCGGATGAAATTGGATCCCGTAGAGTTTTTTATCCGCGTTAAATCCAGCGGCATAGTGCCCCTTTGCGGTCGATGCGACGATTTCAAATCCCGGGGGTGGTTTTGTGACCGTGTACCCATGGGAAACTATGACGGTAAAATCTTTTTCCGGAAGATTAAAAATATCTTTCCGTTTGGTAATATGAAGCATTTCCGGTCCAAATTCTTTGGCGGTAATTTTCCCTTCGCCTCCCAATAGATAGGACATAAGCTGCCAACCATAGCAGATGCCCAAAACCGGAATCCCGAGGTCAAAAAGTTTTTTAGGAATCGTGGGAGCTCCTTTGCGGTCTACAAAGTCAGGGCCTCCTGAGAGGATAATTCCGGATGGTTTCTTTTTACTAATTGCCGGAAGTGCTTCCTCGGGATACACGTATTCTACCGGGACTCCGAGCTGCCGGAGCCGTCTGCCGATGAGATGAGCAGTCTGTGATCCGAAATCAATGACGATAATCATAATGAATCCGCAAGGGTCACACTATCATTTTTACCGATTTTTTCTACGCGTACACAGGAAAATACTTTGATTCCCAGGGTTGATACATACTCTAATCCACCCTGGAATATTTTGTCAAAGAGTACCGCGTATCCGGCCACCGTAACGCCCCGTTTTTGTAAACCGCTCACTATATGATACCCAGTTTCACCAGTGGCACACACGTCGTCCAATAGTAATATGCGGTCTCCTTTCTGGACAAACGATAGATTGATGCCGGAGAAAACCTGCATCGCGTCGTTACTTGTCGTGAAGGAGCGGATTTCTTCTCTGTATACATCTTTCCAGGTTGTGGGAATATTCTGATCTTTCCGCGAGCTATGAAGGCGTACATTTTTTCCTAACTCAAGAGCTACGGCTGTAGCTAAATAGTTTCCGGAATGGGGGATGCCGTGGACGATATCAATATCACTGCTTTTAAATTCACTGGCAATGATGGATGCGGCGGTTTTGAGAATCCTTGGCTTCATCCGGAGATTAAAAGAGGAAACGGAGATGTATCCGCGGTCGGGATCTAGAACTTTTGCATCACGCAAAAACTCTGTTTTGAGGTAGGCAAGGTCGCTTTGAAGATTTGTTGCTACCATGGCCTATTATATTGACAACAACCAGAAATAGCAATGTTGGTATCAGGCTGTTGGTTCGCTGGGTTGTGCAGGTTTATCTTGTACAAGCATACCCCCTGCATTATGAATTACTTTTTCTTGACCACCTCGTCCAAGTTGATGGTAGGTGAAATCACCAGTATCAGGATTATACGTGCCTCCAACTTCAAGTGAAGTAGGTTCACTTTCTTGGCTCAATCTAACAGGTACTTTGATTATTGCAGGAATTTCGCTCATATAAAATTTAACCAACCGCTTTATACACAGTTGTTTCGCCATTTTCTGCCCCTGGTCCACCAACGAATATTTCTGAACTACCAGTATTTGTTGTACCTATCCCACTCCATCCAGGTGCGGTTACAGCTAATTTTCTACCTACATTTGTTATTACCATACCCTCATTCGTTGCGGAATAACCTTCATCAAGCTGTATGATAAGATGTGGATCAGTTTCAGACATAAAAAATAGGGCGCTACGTGAGCCCTAATAGTATTTTTATACAACACAAGAGGGGAGTTCGTCAACACCAGAATTTTTTGACAAAGGAGATTTGCTCTTTGGTGTAGTGAAGTTTTTCAAGACTTTTGGTAATTTCCGCCTCGGATTTTCCCTCTTTTTTAAAACTTTTATATAAATTCATTACCATTTCCGTTGGTTCATACGGAAACGAAATCCATGCTGATGTCGTTTGGGCAAAATAATTTGGTTTATACACAGAGTGAGGTTTGTAATAGAGCGTGAGGGTGTAAATTTTTTTCGGTGTAAACATCTTGAGATAATCGATCGCACGGACCATCGTTGTTCCCCGGTCCGCAACATCATCAACCAGAAGTACGATTTTGCCGTCTAAAGGAGTTGCCAGGGGTCTGGTAATTTTTACTTCCCCCTGCTTCTGAATATCTGTATAGCTTTGTATCGTGAATGTCGAAATCGGGACTCGCAGAAGATCCGTGAGGAGATGACCAAGCGTCAGTCCGCCGCGGGAAATTGCTACAACTTCATCAATGTGGATTTTGTCCGAGAGGATTTTCGTCGCGAGTTTCCGGGCAAGAGAGTGATATTCGTCCCAGGAAGGAAGGAGGTAGTCGATTGCCATAGCATATTATATAATAGGTACATGAAATATAGTAGTATTGCAATTTCCGGTCCGCCCGGCGCCGGTCGTTCGACGCTTCTTCGGAATCTCAAGCCGATCGTCGAAGGGTGGGGATGGGACACATTTTCAGGCGGGGAATGGGCGCGGAAGTTTGCCATACAAAATGGGAAGCATAAACTTGATGACCCCAAACATCACCTGGCGACAGATTATAGCGATGACATAGATTATCAAATAGATACGGCAATGCGTAAAAAGCTTGCAGATCCATTAGCTCACTTTGCCGTTGAGTCATGGATTGCGGGATGGAATATGCGGGGATTGCCGCATGTCCTCAAAGTGCTGTTGGAATGCGAAGATTCACTCCGGATTGACCGGTTGGTAAATCGGGATAACCTGACGGTTGAGGAAGCCAAAAGTCATATTCACCAGAGGGAGCAGGCAAATTTTGAAAAATGGAAACGGATGTATGGGGTGACGGACTTTTGGGACCCAAAATATTATGATGTCGTTATCAATACCTATTCCAACGGACCGAAAGAGACATTGGACCTTGTGCTCCAAAAATTGGGGTATCTTGCTAAGTAATACTAATAGACTTAAGTATTACTTGTGATATAATTATTACTATGCAACTGCAATTACTGACGACTATTACCACGAAAGGACAGGTGACGATACCGGAAGCGGTACGGCGGGCGCTGGGCGCGGGCATTGGAGACAAGGTAGCTTTTTTTCATGTGGAGAAAAATCTAAAACAAGCTACTATTCGGGTGATTTCAACGAGTATTGTCGAAGAGTTAGCCGGATCGCTGAAAACGTCTGTTCCCTATATACCTCAGGAAAAAGCAAGAGCAATCGCTGCGCGGGCGCTCGGTAAACGCTATACATGAATACTCGGCACGTCCGGCTTCTGGATGCCAATATTATCCTCAGGTTTTTACGTCGCGATGATTCTGTGTTATTTGGTCGTGCAAAAGTGTTATTTACAGAAGCGGAATCCGGGAAATTCCAGTATTATGTGGATGAAGTGACTGTTGCAGAAGTGGTGTGGGTATTAACATCCGTATATAAAACACAAAGGAGTGACATTGCGCAAAAACTAGAGATGCTGATTGCTCAGGATTGGGTGTTAAATGCAAGAAAGAATACGATGTTGCGGGCGTTTATGTTTCACCGAATGAGCTCTCTGAATTATGTTGATTGTTGGTTACTTGCGGTGAGTGAAGAAAAACACATTCCGCTCGAGACGTTTGATGTAAAGCTTAAAAAACGTCAAAAGGTTAATAATGCGGTATGATTCCAACGGAAGATCAGTGTAAACAATTGTGGGACAAATATCACCTGCCGGAAGCCAAACGGCTCCATGTTTCACTCGTTGCGAGAGTCGCGTTGTTTTTTGCAACTAAGTTTCAGGTAAATATCTCTTTATTACAGGCGGCGGCACTACTCCACGATATCGATAAAGCTATTCCGAGATTTCCCGGGGAGGTACATCCGGATACAGCAGTTCGAATTTTGCGTGAAGAGGGGATGGGAGAAGTTGCCGATATCGTTAAGACCCATTCACTTCATGCAATGTTAGATCCAGCCATTGCACCAAAATCTTGGGAAGAAAAGTTATTATATTTAGCAGATAAAATGGTGAAATACGATATTATTACTGTTGACGAGCGCTTTAAACTCTGGAGAGACGAACAACTTTCTGCCGATGCCAAAGCGGTGTTGGACAAAAGTTATCCATTGGTAAAGAAATTGGAAAAAGAAGTTATGGGTTTGATTGGACTCAATCCGGAAGACATAGCGAAAGTTGCGTAAGGGGCGTATACTTATCATAAGTATGAAAAAATATATTCTCATCGTTTTGTTTTTATTATTTGCAGTTTTATTATATCGTTCTGTTCCGGCATATGCAGTTTCGTTAGAAAAGAAATCAGAGTATGTGCTTCCGTATCCCGGAATGCTTGCCGATAATCCGTTGTATTTTTTGAAAAAACTTAGAGACAAGATATTAGAGAATCTGATCGCAGACCCAACCAGAAAGATTGAATTCTATATTCTCCAAAGCGACAAAGAATTGAGTGCCGGTGTTCTTATGGGATCGAAAGACAAGCAAGAACTCGTAGGAGAATCATTCACACAAGCCGGAGCGTATATGGAGCAGGCAGTCAAAAGAGCAGGGGATTTGAAATCACAAGGGAAAGATATGAGCTCTATCGTTGATCGGCTCGGCAACTCTCTTGGGAAACACGAAGAACTTTTGAATGATTTTGTATCGAAAGCTACTGAAGCTCAAAAGGTAAATTTGAAAAGCGATCAGGAGTTGGTCAAAAAGCTTCAGGCTGACGTGACTGCTATTCAGTAAGAATTGAACACTTTTTGTATAAATTCTACCGCAGAGAGAAATAATTACCGAACTTTTTCCTCATAGAAAAAGGGTTGAGGCTACAAATTTATGTTGCCCCTCTTTGATATAGAAGTTTCCAGTTGACGGTGTCTATATAGTGTCCTACTATATGTTTTGGCACCATAGGTAGCGTTTGTTTTTTCACGCATGAAATGCCCATATTGTAACTTTGAGAATACTGATGTACTTGAGACCCGTGATAGTGAAGACCTGGCGGTGACACGGAGGCGGCGTAATTGCTCAAAATGTGAGAAGCGGTTTACCACCTATGAACGGATAGAGAGCGTGCCGATAACGGTGATAAAAAAAGAC
>CAYHEJ010000002.1:5618-15912 GCA_964355625.1 uncultured Gammaproteobacteria bacterium | reverse complement strand
AAGCCTGTACTGGCCATCCGACTTGCAAGTGTGACTGCAGTTCATAGGTGTGCTATTCCGATCTGGAATATCGAACACATTAAAAAGCACGGAGTTTTGATTCATGAGGTTGAGGAAGCAGGCCAAAACATTATTTATCATCGTAAATCCAAGAAAAATAGGTTTTTGGCAGTTGGGAGGAGTGGAGATAGGATGGTATCTTTAATTATCAGAAGAATAGAATCGACAAAATATTTTTTAGTTACAGCCAGAGATGCGAGTAAAAAAGAAAGGAAAATAGTGTATGAAAAAGATAAATAATTACTCGTTATATCCCTCAAAGTCAGATGGAAAAATTCCTGCATTTAATAGCTATGAGGAGGAGGCAAATTTTTGGGATACACACAATGTAACTGATTTTGAAGACGAAACCGAGGATGTAGATATAGTATTTGAGTTAAATAAGCCTCGTGAAGAGGCTGTGGTCCTGCGAGTTCAAAAAAATCTGAAACTGGCCATTGAAAAAATTGCCCGGCGAAATGCTTTGAATCCCTCAGCGTTAATGAGGATGTGGTTGACCGAAAAAGTCAATGAAGCCCTAAGTGGAAAGAATAAAGGTAGCTCGGTCGCTACATGACCAGCGCCTTTGTGAAAAGTGTTGACTCAACAATACGCGTGTATTGGTATAAAATTAGATTATGAGTGAAGATGTGAGCTTCAACACGGAAGAAGCCCTGAGAGATTCTCTTGCTTTGCATGGAATAGATGTTAGTTCGTGGGGAGATGGTGGTGCAAAAACAGTCGGGGATTTACTGTCAGAATTGTCAGAGAGAGAGTTTCTTGGATGAAGTAGATGGGACACTGATCCGCGTAACTTCCAACATTGCCGTTGACGTTTTTCATGATGGTCCATCAGGGAGAGAAGTTTTGTTTGAAGAGAAGCAGGTGAAACGAGGAAAAGAAAAACAACGTCCTCTGGGAGCATCTTTTGCAGAAAAAATTAAAAATGATGCCGATCCAGAGACAGAAGTGTGGAAACTATATCTTGACAAACCTTAGGTTTTTATACATAATAACCTTATGTTATTACCAACAAGCCAAAATACAAAAACTATTACCGATATGCGGGAGGATACTCTCGGAGTTTTGTCCGATGTGGACAAACTGGGTCTCGTGTGGCTTTTTCAACACTCGGACCCTCGTGCAGTCGTATTGTCCTTAAAAGAGTTTGCTAAGCTTTGTGAATTAATAGAAGACCGCGTTGACGAACAAGATGCAGCGGAGTTGTCCCGTCAAGACCGTGGTATAGGGATTGCATTGAAGACCATTGCAAAAAAACACCAATAAATGGGACGATACAAAATATTTTTTACGAAGAAGTCTGAAAAAAATCTCACACGCTTGGCTTCGTTTGATGCGAAAAATATTATTCGCAGATTACAACAACTAGACGTTCCATTCCCCAATTCTCTCGATATTAAAAAGATGTCCGGTACGCCGGGGTTTTATCGTTTACGATCAGGAAGCGTCCGGGCTATTTTTGAAATTCTTGAAAAACAGAAGGAAATCTGGGTGCGAAAAATTGATTATCGTGGAAATATTTATTAAATGTGTTATAGTACTAGGAATTAACGTACTATGAAATACTCCTATATTAAAAAGAATTGCCCAAAGATTTATAAGGTTATTCAGGCAGAAGAAAAACGTCAGAGAGAAGGGTTAGAACTTATCGCATCAGAAAATTACGTTTCCGAAGCAGTCCTTGAAGCCATGGGGAGCGGGTTAACAAACAAATATTCCGAGGGGTATCCGGGAAAACGCTACTATGGCGGCAACGAAGTTATAGATCAGGCAGAAAATTTAGCAATTGAATGGGCGAAAAAATTATTTGGAGCAGAACATGTAAATGTGCAGCCGTTATCCGGAAGTCCTGCAAACTTGGCGGTGTACATGGCTCTTCTCAAGCCGGGGGATAAAGTACTCGGATTATCGCTTGATCAGGGTGGTCATTTATCCCACGGGCATCCGCTCAATTTTTCAGGGCTCCTCTATACTATTACCCCATATTTTGTTGATAAAAAAACTGAGGTTATCGACATGGATGAGGTGGAAAAAATTGCACTGAAAGAAAAACCAAAAATGATTTTAGCAGGGTTTTCCGCATACAGCCGAAATATGGACTGGAGGCGATTCAAAAAAATTGCAGACAAAGTCGGAGCATTGACGTTTGCTGATATTGCCCACATTGCAGGGCTCATTGCAGGGGGACAATTGGATAGTCCGGTTCCATATTTTGACGTTGTTTCAACAACAACCCACAAAACTCTCAGAGGGCCGCGTGGAGCAATGATTATGTGTAAAGAGCGATTTGCCCAGGCAATCAATAGATCCGTTTTCCCCGGTGTTCAAGGTGGTCCGCATGATCACATCAATGCTGCCAAGGCAATAGCATTTTTCGAAGCATCAAAGCCGGAATTCAAACGCTATGCAGCACAAGTCATCAAAAATGCAAAAGCGCTTGCCTTGGCAATGCAAAAAAGAGGGTACAGAATCGTTTCAGGCGGAACAGACAATCATCTAATGCTTGTGGACGTATTCGGCAGCGTAGGAGTGACGGGAAAAGAAGCAGAACATGCCCTCGAGCTTGTGAATATTTCGATAAACAAAAACATGATACCATTTGATCCGCGCAAACCCATGGATCCCTCGGGTATCCGCTTAGGTACTCCAGCACTCACCACACGCGGAGCAAAAGAAAAGCACATGGAAGTTGTAGCTGGGTTAATCGATCAAACACTGAAAAACAAAGATAACGCAAAAATACTTAGGAAAATTGCTCGTGAGGTTACAGAATTTTCGCTTCAACTTCCCATTCCCAAGGAACGGTAATAAGAGTCCTGTTGCAATATCAAAGGTATTTTTGTATACTACGGCAAGTACTCACACTCAATAGTATCTCTTTCCGTCAGCTGACGGATATTGAGTGATTATTAAAGAGATACGCTTTTGTACACCAAAGACGTATCTTTGGTGTTTTTTTATGCAAGAAGTTACATTACAAGCATTACTGGAAGCAGGTTGTCATTTCGGTCACAAAGCCGAGAGGTGGCACCCCAGAGCTGCAAAATTTATTTACACAAAAAAAGATGGCATTCACATCATTGATTTGGTGAAAACTAAAGCCGGACTTGAAGCTGCTGCCGAATTTGTCAAAGATACAGTAGCCAAAGGCGGCGATATACTCTTTGTCGGAACCAAGCGTCAGGCCCGCGGGGTGTTGAAGCAGGAAGCAGAAGCAGTCGGCGTGCCGTATTTTTCAGAGCGATGGATCGGCGGATTTCTGACAAATTGGGATCAAATCCGCAAAAATATCGAAAAAATCAACCGCATGACGACGGAACAAGCCGAAGGCGCGTGGAAAAAGTTTCCCAAACATGAGCAGTCAAAAATGAGCCGCTATTTAGAGCGGATCAGAATTTACTACGGCGGAGTATTAACAATCGCACAGGTCCCGTCTGCAGTATTTATTGTTGATGTCAGAAAAGAAATAGCAGCAGTTAGGGAAGCACAGCGCCGCGGTCTGCCGGTCATCGGCATCGTTGACACCAACTCAGATCCCACGGATATTGATTATGTGATTCCAGCAAACGACGACGCGGTAGGGTCAGTGTCGTTCATCATCCACTACATGGCAGAAGCGTATAAAGAAGGCAAAGAACTTCATGAAAAAGATCAAGAAGAAAAGAAATTAAAAGAATCAGTTGCAGTTATACCGGAAGCAAAACCGGCAGAAGAGAAGCCTAAAAAAACGAAAACAACAAAAACAAAAAAAGCGTAACGTATGAATATTTCCCTTGATCAACTTAAAAAACTTCGGCAGGAGACGTCGGCAGGAGTTTCCGATTGCAGGCAAGCTCTTGAGGACTCCAAAGGTGATTACGAAAAGGCCAAAAAAATTCTGATGGAATTCGGTGTTGCGAAAGCCGCGAAAAAAGCAGACAGGGTGACGGGATCAGGACTGGTTGAATCCTATGTCCATGCAGGAAAAGTAGGGGTTTTAGTGGAAGTGCGATGCGAAACGGATTTCGTCGCGCGGACCGATGACTTTAAAAACCTTGCTCATGAATTAGCTCTTCAGATAGCTGCGATGAATCCGAAAAATGTCAAAGAGTTTCTTACAAGCGAATATATCCGTGATCCAAAGCTCACGATCGAAGCGCTCATCAAGCAAACCATTGCCAAGCTCGGTGAAAATATCACTGTTGCCCGGTTTACAAGACTTGCATTATCGTGATACGATAAAAAACGAATGATCGACGCAATACTCGCCAAAGCCCGTGACCACATGAAAAAATCCCTCGAGGTCACGATCGGGGATTTAGGCTCAATCCGCTCCGGACGCGCTACTCCAGCGCTCGTAGAGAATATAGTAATTACGGCATATGGCGGATCCCAACGGCTGAAAGTCATGGAAATGGCCACTATTACGACCATGGACGCCAAGACGATTGTCATTGCCCCGTATGATCCATCTATCATTGTTGACATAGAAAAAGGTATTCAGGAAGCAAACATCGGCCTGACGCCCGTTATCGATGGCGAAATTATCAGAATTACCATCCCTCCTCTTTCTCAGGAACGGCGGGAAGAGTATATTAAACTCGCCCGCGCGAAGCTTGAATCCGGCCGCGTGATGATTCGCCAGATGCGTCACGAGGCGATGAAAAATCTGAAAAATGCAGCGGATGATAAAGCAATTTCCGAAGATCAGCAAGAGTACGGCGACAAACGTGTGCAGGAAATGACGGATGAAATGATAGCAGAAATTGATAGTATCGGTTCGAAAAAAGAAGCGGAATTGAAACAGGTATAACATGCTACTCACTGCCCTGGTGTTTTTTATCATTTTAAGTATTCTCGTTTTTGTCCACGAGCTTGGACATTTCGTCGTTGCCCGTTTCGTTGGCGTTCATGTAGAAGAGTTTGGTTTTGGTCTCCCGCCGCGGATTTGGGGGAAAAAGGTCGGAAAGACGGTTTACTCGATCAACTGGCTTCCCATTGGCGGATTTGTAAAGTTAGCCGGTGAGGATGAGGAACCGAATGTCCGATATTCGAAACAGTTTTTTTGGGCAAAGAGTAAGAAGGAGCGCTCGGCGATACTTCTTGCCGGCGTCACGATGAATTTTATTCTCGCCGTCGGCATCACCACATATCTTCTGACGCAGGGAGTCTATGAAACATCCGGCCGCGTTCACATCGAAAAAGTCGTCGTAGGGAGTCCAGCATTTACTGCGGGCTTAAAAGAAAAAGATATTATAGTTAATGTTTTTGATTCGATAACGACAGCAGAGCCAACAAAATTATCGGTTCCTTCAGATCTTATAGATTTCACTAAATCTCACATGGGCAAACCCATTACTATCACGGTTATGAGGGATGGCGCTACACTTCCGTTTGTCGTCGTTCCTCGGGTGGAATATCCCAAAGGAGAAGGCCCGATGGGAGTGGCGATTTCAAATTTGGAGCTCAAAACGTATCCGTGGTCAGTAGCTCCGTGGGAAGCGGTAAAATTAAATCTGCGTCGCGCTGGCGAGATGTTTACGGGATTAGGGACGCTGGTCATGCGCGTGGTCCAGCTCAAACCTCTGGGGAGCGATGTAGCAGGGCCCATCGGTATTGCTCAGGTGACTGGTCAGGCGGTAAAGTTTGGGTTCCGCGCGGTATTAGAGTTTATGAGTATATTATCGCTGAATCTTGCAGTATTAAATATTCTTCCGATTCCGGCGCTTGACGGGGGACGGCTCCTTTTCGTGGTGCTTGAAAAATTTATCGGCAAACGCATACGGCCGTCGTTCGAGCGTTCGACGCATCAAATCGGCATGATGGTGCTTCTGATTCTCGTCGTCCTCATTTCCATCAACGACATTCTTCGTCTTGCACGCGGGGGATAAACGTGATATATTTAAATTAAGTTAACACATGCGTACCACGTTTGGTTTCCGGCCAGACGAATCGCAGTCCCACAGAAAATCATTCGCCACGGCGAATGAAAAGCGGGAACGGAAGTTAAACCGTAAAAATATAGCACGTGTGTCATCCGCCAGCTGGCGGATGGAGCACGAACGAGGCTTAGGTATAATCGACCCCTGGTCGATTTTTTATTGGGAAAATCCTGGTAATTCTAGGCAAAGCAAGGTGGTACCGCGGGTATAAACTCTCGCCCTTACACACTATTTTTGTGGTGTTTAGGGGAGAGAGTTTTTTTGTATGAATGAAGAAATTATTCAACCAACTCGAGCCGAAAGAGCTACTTGCAGGAGTGGATGCCCTGTCGCGTGTGCTGGGGTGCAGGAATTTAATCAAATCGCAGAAGGTACCCAGGGGCGTCAACAAGTAGATGATGTACGACAAGCTATTGATGAAATTGCGGGTAGATGTGAAATATTTAACTACTATCACCAGAAACATGGTCGAAATCAAAAACTTGAACGCTTGCCCTGTCAGATAGCACGACGTACAATTATGGTTGAACGATTAGGTGGTGAGTGGATAGAGCATGAATATTCGTTACCTGCAGGAAGGAAATAATACATGGCAACATATGATGATTTTCAAAAATTAGATATTCGGGTTGGAAAAATTATCGCTGTTGATGATTTTCCAGAAGCGCGGAAACCTGCCTATAAATTGACGATTGATTTTGGTACGGATATCGGAGTTAAGCGCTCGAGTGTGCAGATCACGAATTACAAAAAAGAAGAATTAGTTGGTAGACAAGTTGTTTGTGTGGTGAATTTTCCCATAAAACAAATCGGACCATTTTTCTCAGAAGTGCTCACGTTAGGAGCAGAGCGCGAAGAAGGCGGATACGAGCTTTTGCGTCCTGACCCTGATGCAAAACTTGGAAAAAGGATATACTAGAGGTATGAATCAACAATTTTCTAAAAAAGAATTAAAAAAGAAATCGGATAATCTTTCCGATTGGTATACCGATGTGGTGCTCAAATCTGAGCTTGCTGATTACGCACCCGTCAAAGGGACCATGGTCATCCGTCCGTATGGTTATGCCCTCTGGGAAAAAGTACAGGAGATCCTCAATGCCTTTATGAAAACTGCAGGTGTGGAAAATGCGTATTTCCCTTTATTTATTCCTCATTCACTTCTAGAGAAAGAGAAAGATCACATTAAAGGGTTTTCTCCGGAGTTAGCAATTGTGACGATCGCGGGAGGCGAAAAACTCAAGGATCCTTTGGTCGTCCGGCCAACGAGTGAGACGATCATGTATGAGATGTATAAAAAATGGGTGCATAGCTGGCGGGATCTACCGATTCTTATCAATCAATGGAATAATTGCGTACGGTGGGAGAAGCGGACGTATTTATTTTTGCGGACTACTGAATTTTTATGGCAGGAGGGCCATACGGCGCATGAGACGAAAAAAGAAGCCATGGATATGGTAGTCAAAGCGCTTGATTGGTACGCCCGGGTGTACGAAGATTATTTTGCAATACCTGTACTATTTGGAAGAAAAAGCGAGTCGGAAAAATTTGCCGGTGGAGAATCGACGTATAGCATTGAGGCGTTGATGCCGGATGGAAAAGCACTGCAGGGGGCGACATCGCACCATCTCGCGCAAAATTTCAGCAAGGTGTTTGATATTACATTTCAGAGTAAGGATGGCAAAATGGAAAATGTGTGGCAGACGTCGTGGGGCCTTTCAACTCGTTCGCTCGGCGGATTGTTTCTCGTTCATGGCGATGACAACGGACTGGTACTTCCTCCGAAAATGGCTCCTATTCAGGTAGTTATCATGCCGATTGTCAGAAAAGATATGGATGGCAATCTATTATATGCTTATTGCGGTGAGATTAAAGAAGCGTTAGATAACGGCGGCGTGCGAAGTAAACTTGATAAAAGGGACGAACCGTCCGTTGGCCGCCGGTTTAATGAATGGGAAGTCAAGGGAGTACCCGCGCGGTTTGAAGTTGGTCAAAACGAGCTTGAGTCCCGCAGTGTTACGGTAGTAAGGCGCGATACGGGTGAAAAAGTCACGGTCAAGCGCGAAGAGATGCTTATCACTGTAGAAAAAATTCTGAAAGATATCCAAGCGTCACTTTTTGCCAAAGCCAAAACATTTTTAGTTGAAAACACGAGAGATGCAGCAAATTTTGATGAATTTACACACATTATGTCGTCTACTCGCGGATTTATTCGGGCATTATGGTGTGAGAACGCAGAGTGTGAAGCCAAGATTAAAGAAGAAACCAAAGCAACGACTCGTTGTTTACCCCTGGAATCAAAGGAAGAGCAGGGTGTCTGTGTTCAATGCGGAAACTCTGCCGTCCACCGCTGGATTTTCGCCCAGGCATATTAGCTTTAGCCTCCAAGGCCGGGCCTTGAGCTTACAGCTTTCCATCGCTAATTTCTTGGAGACGATCAGGAATAATAGAAAGTTGATCCTCAACAAATGTTAGGTAATTTTGTTGCGAATTTGGTTTATTTCTTGAAGCAAAATAGGATAGTAATATATTAGGATCCGAAATGTGAGGGAGAGAGGCATCTGCATACTCTTTAAGAGATGACCAAGGATAGGCGAGCAGTGAATTCAAGGCCGGGCCTTGAGCACGAACGATTTCGAGAGGATTTAAGTGAATATACCGGGATACATGAAGAAGATACTCCTCTGAATCAACGAGCTTCGCTTTAAATCTGCCTTGAAATACAGAGCCCACCCGTTCATATTTTTTGTTAAAATACATAGAGTAAGCGGTGTGAAGCCTATGCACAAATTTAACAGGTGACTCATCTCCATTTTGTCGAAGCAATAAGTGTATATGGTTCGGCATTAGGCAATACGCCAGAAGCGTGATATTGTGTTTCGTAAGGAACTCTTCTAACCGTTTAAGATAGCGCGAGTAATCTTTATAATGGAGAAAGATAGATTCCTTATTGTGACCTCGATTATAGATGTGATAAAAAGATTGTGCAGAAAAAATCGGTTGGCGAGCTGGCATAATTTATTTGTAACACGGAAAAGCTATGAATTCAAGGCCCGGCCTTGAATTCAATACTTATGAAAACAATTGTTGCCCATATAGGACCTGATTGTGATGCCATTACTAGTATCTGGCTTGTTAAAATGTTTTTCCCTGGTTGGGAAGAAGCGTCATATGCGTTTGTTCCGGCGGGTACAACGCTCGGTAAACTTCCACCTGACGATAACCCTGAAATTTTACATGTCGATACGGGTTTTGGGAAATTTGACCATCATCAAACCAATGCCGATACCTGTGCCGCGATGATTATTTATGACGAAATTAAAAAGATTAGCGGGCCTGACGCGGCACTCGCGCGCCTCGTAGCAATTATCAATGATATAGATCATTTCCGGGAAGTATTTTTTCCCAATCCGACTGCGGATTTTTGGAACTTTGGTTTAGAGGCCCAAATTGACGGGTGGCGGCTGTTGTATCCGGATAATCCTGCCAAAATTGTCGATCTCGGCATGAACGCACTGGATGGCATATACAAATCATTTCAAAATAAGGTCTGGGCAGAGCGAGAACTCAAAGAAAAAGGTGTCGTGTTTGATACGAAGTGGGGCAAAGGCATTGGTGTGGAGACTTCCAATGATGACGTCGTCCACATAGCGCAAAAAATGGGTTATATGGTAGCGGTCCGCAAAGATCCGAAAAAAGGATATTTACGTATTAAAGCATTGCCTAAGGATGACATAGATCTGGAATCCGTCTACAATATATTAAAAGAACAGGAACCGGAAGCGACATGGTTCTTGCACGCAAGTCACCATATGGTATTAAACGGCAGCAGCAAAAATCCCGATATGCGTCCGACTAAAAAAACATTACAGGAAATTATTGACGTTTTAAAAAGTAACCCATGATACCGTGTATTTTTTGTCAAGTAATTAAAGGAAGCATTCCGTCAAAACCGGTCTATCAAGATGACGATGTTATTGTGATACCGGATATCAATCCCAAAGCACCCCTGCATCTCTTGGTGATATCGAAAAACCATATCGCGGACTTTATGGATGCCGATGCGGTGCTTCTTGAGAAGCTGTTATCCGTAACTAAACATCTTATTAAAACACAGCATATTACCAACTACCGGTTGGTCAATAATGGCGGCGGCGCGGCATTTATCGATCACGTCCATATTCATCTGATGGGTTCTGTCGAGAAATACAGGGAGTTATAATTCTTCGATGATTTCCGTGGTATAATATATCAATCATACATTCGTTGGAGGAGGTGTTTTTGTTTTATGGTATTTGTTAAAGCACAACCAGGTG
>CAYHEJ010000002.1:0-5608 GCA_964355625.1 uncultured Gammaproteobacteria bacterium | reverse complement strand
ACTCATTGATCCGCAAATTTACCCGCAAAGTGTTGGCGGAGGGTATTTTGCAGGATTTAAAAAAAAGAGAATTTTATCAGAAACCCGCTGAAGTCCGCAAAGAAAAAGCACGCGAGCTTCAACGCCGGCTCCGGCATCCGAACCGAGGGTAATAATTTATGCTACTTGATCAACTGCAGAATGATTTACATGCATCATTGAAGTCGGGAAAAGCCGTTCGTGTTGCCACAATCCGGCTCCTTATATCTGCCGTTCGCAATGCCGCGATAGCAAAATACGAAAATTCATGGGAAAAATCATTGACGGACGCGGATGTTGTCGATGTCGTCAAAAAGCAGGTAAAAACTCATAAAGAGTCGATAGAGGCATTTAAAATTGCCGGCCGGCAGGAACTTGTTGATAAAGAATTAGGGGAACTCGTAGTTCTTGAAGAATTTGCTCCAAAAGAGATGGCCGATGATGAATTAAAATCACTTCTTGCACCGGTGATTGCCTCAGGAGAAACGAATTTTGGTCTGCTTATGAAATCGGCAATGGTAGCGGTTGGGGGAAAAGCAGAAGGTGGACGAGTAGCTTCACTCTTGAAACACATGCAACATATATGATCACTGTTTTTTTTCAAACAGAATCTCATTTTCCCGTTGACCGCAAAAAAGTCTCTGATGCCGTCACCCGCGAACTTGAGAAGAACATCAAACGTCAGGCGGAAGTAAGTGTCACTATTATTGGCGACAGACGGATGCGGCAGCTCAATAAGCAGTACAGGAATTTAGATTCTACGACCGACGTTCTTTCATTTGCGCTCAATGATCCTGCTGAGGAGGGAGAGCCTTTTGTCGAAGTGCCGGATGGCATACTCCGGCTCGGAGATATTGTTGTATCATATCCTCAGGCGGTGGTAGAGGCCGCTTCAGAGAATAAATTAGTCGATGATCAAATCGTGTTTTTAGTTCTTCATGGACTGAATCATTTGCTCGGAATTCACCATCCGGAATAGTCATATGTCATTTTATCGAATTTATCGTCCGCAAGTCATTGATGAGATTGATAATCTCGCTGTTCGCGATGCACTTCTGAGGTTACTCACGAAACCAAAAAAAGATCTCCCTCATGCATATCTTTTTAGCGGACCTCGGGGGGCAGGTAAAACCACAGCAGCTCGGGTGATTGCCAAACTTTTTAACTGCCAAAATCCGACAAAGACAGGTCCTTGCGGGACATGTGAGCAATGTGTATCGACGGCCAGCGGCAGGAATTTAGATGTACTGGAGATCGACGCGGCCAGCAACCGCGGCATTGATGAGATCCGCCAGCTCCGTGACGCGATCGCACTTGCACCAGTCATGGCGACACATCGCGTTTATATTATTGATGAAGTCCACATGCTTACGACAGAAGCTTTTAACGCGCTTCTTAAAACGCTTGAAGAGCCTCCTCCCCATGCTGTTTTTATTCTTGCGACAACCGATCTTCAAAAGGTGCCTGCGACCATTCAATCACGATGTATTTCTTTGGTATTTTCCAAAGCAACACTCCTAGAACTGGAGTCAGCGCTCAATCGGATTGTCAAAAAAGAAAAAATTGAAATTAACGCCGAAGGCCTGCGTCTTATAGCAGATAGCGTGGACGGCTCGTTCCGCGATGCGGTGAAATTTCTCGAACAGATAAGTTTTCATAAAGGTGTGGTGTCGGTGGACGTCGTCCGCGGGCTGTTGTCTATCAGCGGAGAAAAAAACCGTGATGAATTTTTAGAATGTTTGTACAAGCACGATGCCAAAGCCGGGCTTGCAGTCATAGAGACGATGGTATTTGAAGGAAAAGATATCCGTATATTTCTTGTTGATTGTCTTCATACACTTCATCGATATTTGGTAGATTCGTTACCTGCTTCGTGGAGTCAAGAAACGGTTATCGTACTCATACGTAAACTATCTCAAGCATTTGTTGAGATGAAAGGTTCGGCGATTAGTCAGTTGCCGCTCGAGCTTGCCGTCGTTGAATATTGTCAGTCGTATGCAAATGCAAAACCCGCTCCCGTAGAGAAGGTTCAAGCGTCGAATGGATTATTAACGCTTGAAAAGCTCACGGAACATTGGCCGGATGTTATCGCGGAGTTAAAACCGTATAATCATTCCGTTGCCGGTGTCATGAGATCTACTAGACCCAAAGAGGTAAAGGATGGTATAGTTACAGTTGAGGCGTTTTACACGTTTCATAAGGATAAATTATCGGAATCAAAGACCAAAGACGTACTTGCTGCAGTGTTGAAAAAGTTGTTTGGAGAAAAAGTAAAGGTAGAGGTAATACTGGGGGAAAAATAAAGGAGGTTCTATGATGAATCCATTTAAAATGCTCGGCGACGTGAACGCGATGAGGAAGCAAGCGGCACAAATCCAAGCCGCGCTAGAACAGGAAGAATTTGAAGTCATTCAAGGGAATGTACGAATTCTCATTAACGGCAATCAAAACGTGAAAGTGGTAGAAGAGGACGGTGCGCCCAACGAGAATATGAAGCGGGCTATCAATGATGCGATTAAAAAATCCCAACAAGCCGCCGCAGGGAAGCTTGCTGAATTGTCCAAGTCCATGGGACAGTAAATCATTTTGTGACTAACGTTATTGTTACCGGCAGTCTCGGCTTTGATTATATTATGGATTTTTCCGGCCGGTTTGCCGACCGGATCATGCCGGACAAACTTCACTGCCTCTCCTTGAGTTTTCTTGTCGATAAATTGAGTAAGCAAAACGGCGGTACTGCTGGAAATATATCCTACACACTAAAACTTCTGGGTCTGGATCCTCATATTCTAGCCCCCGCCGGTAATGATTTTGGTCCGTATAAATCATTTCTCAAGCAACATAAACTTGATACGAGCTTCATACCAATTCACGCACATGTCTCAACGAGTGCATACTTTGTTATGACGGATAAAGACAGCAATCAGATCGGTTCATTTTTTAGTGGAGCGGGCATGTACGCCAAAGAGCTTTCAATTGGGAAAATACTCTCTACGACGGACAAAAATTTTGTGATTCTTGCACCAGCGGAACCTCACGCGATGACACTCTATGTGAGAGAGTGCAAAGAAATGCATCTGGACTATCTCTATGATCCGGCGTTTCAAATTGATACGTTTACTCCCGATGAACTTCGTGAGGGGATTAGCGGCGCACGAATTCTCGTAGGCAATGATTATGAGATTGCACTCATTGAACAAAAATTAGAAATTTCCCATGAAGAACTTATAGTTATGGTGCCGATTCTTATTACGACTTTGGGAAGTAAAGGATCGATTATTGAAACGCGCACAGATGCGATACACGTAAAACCAGCTAAACCCGTAAGTTCCAGCGATCCGACAGGTTCAGGCGATGCGTATCGTGCAGGATTTATCGCGGGGTATTTGCGTGATTTTGATTTAGCTGTTTGCGGGCAGATGGGGTCAGTTGTGGCTGTGTATACGGTAGAAAAATATGGGACGCAAACACATACATTTACAAAAAAAGAATTTATAAAACGTTATGAAAAAAACTTTGGTGGGACGTTACTATTATAGGAGGGTACTATGAAAAAAAATATTCCGCATGGTGTAAAAAATTTGAAGTTATCCCCAAAAGGTAAATTGCGTATTGAGTGGGCAGGGCAATCCATGCCGGTTGTTAAACTATTGGAAAAACGATTCGCCAAAGATAAACCATTCGCGGGAGTACGGCTTGGAGCATGTCTCCATGTGACCGCGGAAACTGCAAACCTTGTCATTGCTTTAAAAGCAGGCGGTGCTGAAATATCTCTCTGTGCCAGCAATCCTTTATCAACTCAGGATGATGTCGCCGCATCACTTGTGGAAAATTTTGGTATTTCTACATATGCGATCAAAGGAGAGGATACGAAAACGTATTATAAACATCTTAATGAAGTTTTGGATACACATCCACATATTACGATGGATGATGGAGCTGACTTAGTATCGTTACTCCACAAAGAGCGGCCGGGGCAAATAGGCGAACTTATCGGCTCGAATGAAGAAACGACGACCGGCGTCATTCGGCTAAAAGCTATGGAAAAAGATGGTGCTCTTAAAATTCCAGTTTACGCCGTTAATGATAGTGATACGAAGCATATGTTTGATAATCGTTATGGTACGGGTCAGTCAACGCTGGACGGAATTATGCGTGCGACCAATATACTTTTGGCCGGCAAACGGTTTGTAGTCGCCGGATACGGGTGGTGCGGACGGGGACTGGCGAGCCGGGCTCGGGGTATGGGAGCGCTTGTTGTTATCACGGAAGTAGATCCGATTAAAGCGCTCGAAGCTGTCATGGATGGTTATCAAGTGATGCGAATTGCTGATGCAGCTAAGATCGGGGATATATTTGTGACGGTGACAGGAGATAAAGCGGTAATTTCATTCGATCATATTATAAACATGAAAGACGGAGCAGTGATTGCTAATTCCGGACATTTTAATGTAGAAGTCGCGGTAGAGGAGTTAGCTCAAAAAGCAGTCTCGCGTCGAATTATTCGTGACTTTGTAGAGGAATTTGTCCTCAAAGACGGTACCAAACGGTATGTTTTGGGTGATGGAAGACTTATTAATCTCACCGCTGCTGAAGGGCATCCTGCAGAAGTGATGGATATGAGTTTTGCCAATCAAGCACTTGCAGTGGAGTTTTTTGTACAAAATAAAGGGAAATTAGTAGTCAAAGTCTATACTATTTCTCCGGAGATGGACCGCGAGATTGCGCGCCTCAAACTGGTTGCCTTAGGGGTGAAATTTGATACACTGACGCCTGAGCAGAAGCGGTATCTATCAAGCTGGGAAGAGGGAACATAATTATCTGATCGTTGCGAGTGCGGCGAAGAATTGTTACAATAATTGCTAATGGTTGAACCGTCTTTAATTCATCTTATTGCTGATTACGGGGTGGGCGACCCAGCCTTCGGTGAAGTTGTTCAAAAATTATATCTTCTTCACCCTGGGGTTAGTGTTCACGAGGTATCAGTTCCCTCGTTCAACACCATTGCTACCGGTTTTTGGACTGCGCAATTTGCAATGGTAAATCCCGTCCCCGGTATGATTATATATTCGAACACTGCTCCCAGGAGAGATGATGCAGAATCGCGTAAAGAGAATGAAGGGGAAGTGTTAGTATATGCGGAACTAAATAACGGGTCAAAAGTTGTGGGGGTCAACGCAGGATATTGTTTCTCATTTATCAAAAAAGATATAAAAAAGTTTTGTACTGTTAATGTAGCAAATAAAGGCTCGCAATTCAGATCCCGTGATTTTTACCCGGAAGTAGTGATTGGTATTGCCAAGGGGGAGACAACATTTTTTGGTGGAAAACTTTCTGTTTCTGATATTGTTGACGTACCGCTCAACCGTATTGCGTGGGTCGATGGGTACGGAAATATCAAAACAACGGTTCGTCAAAGTCAGGTGCAGAAGTACGAACTAGGACAGCCTCTTCTTGTATCTCTTGGTTCTATGAAACGGACTGCATGGTTTTCCGATGGATCGGTCAATGTACGTGATGGCGAATTAGCATTTGGGCCAGGATCAAATGGGGGAACTGATCGGGTTATGGAATTATTCCTTCGAGGATT
>CAYHEJ010000001.1:0-21270 GCA_964355625.1 uncultured Gammaproteobacteria bacterium | reverse complement strand
TGAAAGTTTAATTGTATTGAGTATTTCGACCCGGAGTTCGGGGGTTACGACTTCATCAGCGTCGAGCTGTAAAATCCAATCTCCGCGACAAGCTTCGAGCGCTTTTTGCTTATTTATATGAAAAATCGGTGGGTTACCGGTTTGGATAATTCGAGCTTTATATTTCTGTGCAATAGTCAATGTCTTATCGTGAGAACCGCCATCAACCAGCACTATCTCATCGGCAAAATTTGAGACACTCTGCAGACAAGCGTCTAAGTTTTCCTCTTCGTTGTACACAGCTATTGCTACCGATAGTATTATTTTCTTTTTATCCATACCAATGCACCGGTTCCGATAAGTGCGAGAAGCGCAAGTGTTACCGCACTTATCATGTTAGCAGTTTTCCGTATTTTCGTATCTTCAAAGACTACGCGCACTTGGTGTACTCCCTCGGAGATACTAAACGTCATAAGCCCACGATAATTTTGATTTTGAAATTGAATTTCTGTTTCAATACCGTCTACATATATTTTCCAGCCAGGAAAATACACGGTATTCTCAATCATAAGTGTGGGCTTTTGAGCCTTAACGGTATACTCATGTACCGTTGTATTGCGCACTCCCTGCGTTATTGAAGCTAACCCGTCTATAACCTCAAGAGGTGCAACGGGCGCGTGTTCCATAAACCGCACGGACCATATAGGACTACTCTCGCCAGTATCGGTTGTACTTGGGTATATTCCAGAGTAATACGACTCCGGCTTTATCTGATACCCTTTAGGATGCCACATTTGTATAGTTAAACCAATAACCAATAAGCAATAACCAATAAGCAATAAATTTTTCTTTGTGCGCATGCTTATTCCACCTATCACGGCGGCAAGAAATGTGGATAAAGAAAGGAATCGCCACGGAAATTGGAATTTTTGAAGTAATGTTATAGCTGACCAAATAGATTTAGACGAAGCTGTCATTATATATAGAGACAGAAACAGAAGTAAGGTACTGGCAATTAATATTATTCTTACTTTCTTATCTTTACTTTTCCAGATAACGAATAAGGAGGCGATTATACCAACCCACTGCATCAAACCTAACGATTTTGACAGCTCATTGCCTCCTCCATAATTCCACGGCGAATACAAAAACCAATTCCATGGGACAAACCGCTGCATTGTTTCGCCGGCCGTGACAATATCCCGGAGCGTGTATTTCCCTTCAAAAAACGCCGGAATCCAGAAAAATGCAGATAAGCCAAATCCCAGAACAATAACCAATAACCAATAACCAATAACCAATAACCGTTCTTTTGCTTCAAAAAAATATAAATATATTCCATATAACGCAATGACCGGCAAAAACATGATAGCTATCGCGTTATGAGATAGGATTAGGGCCGCAAAAGATAGAGAAAGCCCCACCCCGTTGTAAACTTTGTTTTTTGATATGGCAAGTTTATAGAGAAAATAGAGTATAAGAGGAGGAAAAATAAACGCAACATGTTCTCCAATTGCACCGCGAACATAGAGGTCTACAAACCGGTACGGAGCAAACAAATATAACAAGCTACCGATGAACGCAGGCCTCTTCCCAAACGCCGCACTCATCCACGCATACATCGCTACACCGCTTAATATAAACGTTACTCCAAATACCAGTTTCACGCTCGTCACGAAAGAAAATCCTACGCCGTGAAATATTGAAGCCAGATATGAGGGCAATGGGTATAAAAACATGAGTATCGGATGGCCGTATCCCCAGTTAAGATTCCCTGCCCACCGAGGTACGAGGTTCCCTTCACTCAAAGAGCGGTAAAAATTCGCTATACGTGCTACATGGTCCGGCCCGTCGTGTGTGAACGGTAATCCGGGTACAAAGAGCGCCCACAGGGGCAACAAACTTATTACGACAATCCAAAAAAGCGGATACGTGAATATTTTTTTCATTAAAATTCCTTTTTTATGAGTATCAGGCCATTTAACATCGTCTTCTCCCACACGAGTCTCCCCCCTTGAACGACCGTTTCTAACCACCCCTTATGACGCCACGGCTGCGAAAAATCCGGTTCGATTATCAAGTATGCCAGCCCTTTTTTCTCAGATCCTGGTTCATATCCATATGTTTGTTTACCATACGTTATAAACAAATAATCATACGGCCAGGTATAAATGGAAGGAGTAAAAATGAATACGGAAAACGGTTGTTCGTCAGCATCTTTATAGATCGCATCAAGCACATACCGTTTTCCCTGAATTTTTTCAAATTTCCCGGTATCATGCAGGTCCGACGTATATGTTATATGCATCCGGAATACCGATCCCACAAACATAACCGATAGAAACACGATAGATACAATCAATCCTAACGATTTCTTGTGAATAAACGCTACTATCGCATACGTAAATAACAGAATATATGCAAGCCGCAGATGAGTGAGGTAATAATCCCATACCGTATTATTTAACAGCAGATATCCTGCCCACGTCGTAATAATCATAAATATTAAAAAAGCAATAAATTTTCGGTGTTTTGATTCCCGTATCTGAAAAAGGCCAATTGGAACAAACGGGAGAAAAAATAATAAAAAGATTTTTTGTACTTGATTGGAAATCCAACCAAATTCAAACGTAAAAGAATTCGTAAAGTTATACCAATAATCCAAACCATGAAAATACAGCCTTTTTGCCTCAAACATCGATCCGCCTCCCCCCACCGCCATAAATCCATGTCGTGCTTCAAATAGAAACATCGGAAAATACGCGAGAACTAAAGCTAGTACGCAATATATATACACCCGCACGTCACGAATTTTATATATGAGGGGAATGGATAATAATACAGAAATTGTTAATGGCACGGCTACTCCGAGTTGGGAATGATAGGTAAATCCGGACATAAATAAGGCAAGCGGAGCAAATTTTGCCGGATTTTGAGGTATTTTATATACAAAATACAAAGCCAATAATACAAACGGTGTAATCGGATGACTGCTCCAAATAAAGCGCGACTGTGAAACGATAAGAGGCGAAGCGGCAACAAAAAATAACGCTATTGCAGAGCCTGCTTTTCCGAATATTTTGAAACCAATATAACAGGCAGTCAGGAGAGCAAGAATACCAAATACAACCATAAATATCTGTCCGCCGATTGGGTTTCCATGAAATAACAGGTATGCCAAAGATATGAGGTAAAAATATCCCGGCCCATGAAATATTCCGTTTATTCCGGCTACTCCAGACCCTGCTTCAGCGCCAATAAGGGTGAGCTTATGATTTTCTACTATATTGTACGCAGCCAGATAATCCCGCCCGTGATCATGACCGAATAAAAAATTACCACTTATAAGCTCCGGCACTCGAAGAGAAATCCCCCATATAAATATAACGATGATAAGCGAAATATATTTCATAACTCTACTCCCTATCTGTAATATGTATCGCAGGCGTACCGTCGAGATATTTAATGTTTGCTTTTGTGCCATGAACAATTTCTTCCGGAGTACCTATGTATAAGACGCTTCCGTCCCTTTTTTCATTTGGCCAATCAATTTTTCTGAATTCGTATGTTTCGAAATGATTGTATTTCTCATCAAAGCTTCCTGATATTGTCCCTCCCTGTGCTAGATATTTCTTAGGATCATATGTGCTATAAAATAAGAAAAAAATATACGGTTGTTCTAAATCAGTAGAAACAACTATTTTTTTGTACTCATCGCGATGAGCTTCTGCGTAATCGACCGCCTGCTTATATCCGTATTGCCAATATTTTGAATACTCGATATTCATATGAACAAAATACATATGTATATAATACAAAAACATGCCTGCAATCGATGCGAGCAATAAAGCAGTGATTGGTAATTTTACGGCCGGTTTATGAATCTTCATATATTCGTATACTGATAATACGCCAATTGCAGAAAATACCTGAAAAGAAGGTAAAAAAACTAACGTACGTATCGCATGCGGCAACTGCGTTGTCGGCGATGCGGCAATGGGTGCCAGAGCAAACCATCCGAGAAAAAATAGATTTGATGGTTTTTTCTCTCTCAGTAATTGATACATTCCAATTAAAATAAACGGTAGTTCCCAGAAGTAGAGTAATCCCATTCCCGGAGCGTGGTGGCGCTCGTGATCACCGGTTACAAATAACCATTTCGGCGAAAGGTGAATAAGATATCCGCGAATTATAGTTTTTGCAAACTCAATTCGTCTATTATCAAATAGTTCTCCAATAACATAGTTATGCGCTGTATCATATTCTAATTTTTTTATATTTACAGACAATAACTCCGTCTGTTCGCGGAAAGAACTTGTTCCCTTTAACCTCATAAGGGCATTCTTATTAAAAAGAACAGGTATAAGAGGAAGAAGAACTATCATTCCCGCAATAAGAGCAATCGCAACAGCTTTTTTGATTTCTAATAACTGCTTTCTATATAAAATACATAAAAATATAACAAGACTCGGAACAAAAATCCGTTCACTATGATACGCATATAAGGCGAGTGCAAAAAGTATGGAACTTACAAATAGTCCGCGTCGTAGGTACATGCCCCGAAGGAAAAAATATGACGCCCAAATATTCATGGTTAATCCGATGTTTGCTTCGAATGCTATACGGGAAAACTGTATGTGCCACGGAGAAATAGCCAAGAAAGCCGCGGACAATAGCGGCAGGTAATCAGATTTTTTAAATAATTCTTTAACAAGAAAATACGTTCCAAGAACCGCTAAAACACCCATGACTGCAGAAGGAAATCGAACAGCAAACACGGAAAGTCCAAAAACAGCAACCGAGGGAACCGTCAAATAGACATACAACGGAGGTTTATAATCATCGAATGACCTAAAACTTAATGGTAAAAAAGACCCGTACTCATCTCGTCCGGTTTTTAATATACTGTATGCGTTATACCCTAAAGAAGCTTCGTCCCAATCAGGACTAACCGGAACGGCTCCCAGCTGCCAAAACCGCAATATTATAGCAAAAAGTATTATACCTGCAACCAAAATAACTATATATAATCGCTTCATACTGGTTTATTTTTCAAATATTGTTAATACCGGATCACCGTTTAATAGTGAAATTGTTTGTTTTATTACTGCACCTTTCGGCACTTGACTGGGAGGGAAAATATAAAGCGATGAATTCTCAAGAGCAGCAGGTAGTGTGTTGGTAAAAACATAGGTACCAAATCCATCGACATGGTAAAACCCAGCGGCGTCAAAATAGGAAAAGTTATCTTTCTGAAACTGCTCCGGATCGTACGATGTGTAGAATAGTGTATACATATACGCCCTGCCGATAGATTCGCTTAGGTATATTTTTTTATATTTTGTCTTATTGGAGTTTACAAAGGCCAGTGCCTGTTTGTACCCATATTGCCATTCTCCGGAATACATCCGTGGGTAATGAATATAATAATTATGAAGATAATATGTAACGTTACCAATATATAAAATAGTGAGCAATATATATCCAATAATACGCAACTTATTTTGGCGTAACTTGCTCAAAAATATTATTATTCCAAGAGCTATAACAATCTGCCATGTGGGTAGTGAATCCAGAATTCGTAGTGCATGCGGAGTTTCCCGAGCAGTCGCGGCAGGAATTATGGCAGCTAAAAGCCAAAAAGATAATAACCAAGCCTGCGGACGAAAATAAGCAAACATAATATAGATACCGAGTAATAAAAACGGCAAATCCAGAATATACATTTGGCCTACATCCTGAGTAGAAAATTTCGGATTACCGTCACCTTTAATAAACAGAAAATCCGCGGTAAAGTGATCAAAATAGTGGGTAAAGAAACTGCGGGCATACCCTATACGTCTATTGTCGAAAATAGTCGAAATCAACGAATGTTTATCAAACGCGATCCGATCGTTGGCGCGCTCAACGATACTTTGATCAGAAAAAATATTCACCTCGACAAACCGAAGTCTTGCCTCCTTGGAAAGTAAATGCGGTAAAATCGGCAGTAATGCGATAAGTGCTATTATTATACCTACCGTAAAACTCTTTTTTTGGACAATTATGTGTTTCCAGCAATACACAAGAAGTCCGATTCCCATAAGCGGGACAAAATACCGCGTACTATTGAACGTATACATACCGGCTATAAAAGGCAGCCATGCGATACTCCAACGCCATGGATGAGACCGTGAAGATAGAATAAGCCAAACCCCTAGTACAACAAAAAATAACGCGATGTTGGCCTCAAAACCCGCCCGGGATATATTTATATGCCAAGGAGAAATAGCTAATAATGCCGCAGTCAACAGGGGCAAACTAATAGTTTTCTTGAAGAGTTCTTTTACAAGGAAAAAAGTTACCAATACTGTCAACGTACCGAAAAATACTGACGGAAACCGTACACCGAATTCATTTAATCCAAAAACAGCAATACTTGGTATGGTGAGATAAATGGCAAGCGGAGGTTTATAATCCCCATATGACTTGAATACATCTACCGGTAGGAACACCCCGTGTTCATCTCGGCCGGTTTTCAATATGCTATACGCATTGTACCCGATAGAAACCTCATCCCAGGAGAGAGCCGGCGGGTTTTCCCATACTTTATACAAACGAAGGCCGAGGGCAAATCCTACAATTAATACTAATAAAATACTTATTTTGATACTCACAGTATTGGTATATTGTTAGCTGATCCTGTTGCTACATTTTCAACAAATTGAAATGCTTCGGCTCCATCTCTCCAGTCAATTCGTTGAATAAGCTTCGAACTTTTCGTGACATTACAACCGCCCTTATTTACATACAAAACCCGTTTATCGGGATACTCCTGCTCTATGACTTTCTGATACTTAGTATTCGGACAATCCAAGGGGACGAATATGTAGTTATCAAATCCCTTATAGTCATAATCTCTTGGTGATCCCAGTTCTTGATAACGTCTTGGGCTATAACCCATATAAAATAATAAATAAATATACGGGCTTGAATTCGTTTTCGTAATGACAATCTTATCGTAATTATTGTAAATTTTTTGCAAAGAACGTACCATTTCCTTATATGCAAACCCACGATAATATGGAGCATGCAAGGGTTGATGGACAAATAATTCATGGATAAAATACGAGACATTCACGCTATATAAAACAATTATTCCCAAAATCACAAATACCCGAATCTTCTTATATGTAAATTTTATACATTGAATAATTCCGATCGCGGCTATGATGCTGCCCGGCAGTATAGAAAAATAGTATCTATGAATATTTGGTGTTTCCTGACTAAACAGTGCTAACGCCAGTGGAGTAAAGAAAAACCAACATAAAATTAAATATCCCCACCGTTTTTTGGATTTAAGAATTTGATACAAACCAATGAGCATGAATGGTAAATCGATTAAATACATAAATCCTGTATTAGGAATTTTTTCACGCTCTGGTTGATGCACCTGAAAGAATAAAAAGTCGAATCCAAAATAATTTGCATAGTTGTGAATGATATATCTGCCATAATCAACAATTTTGTTGTGATACATACGAGTTGACATTATGGTAGATCCGGCTACACCATCTTCACGTATTTTTTCGTTTAATGGCAACATCACATCCTGAGATGAAAATATATTTACTTGCCCGAAACGGGAACCCGATGATCCAAATATTAAATATATGGAAGTAAACAAAATGATCACAAAAATACCAGTAAAAATTAATTTTACTTTTTTATCGAATTGCGGATAGTAAAACCAAAATAAAATCGGTATAAATCCCAATAGCAATACTCTGGGAGAAGCATAGGTAAAACAACTTATAATCCAAAATCCCAACCCACAAACCGCCCATATGTGCTTTTTAGAGTCTACATATTTTCCGATACAGTACCAACCAACGAGGATAAAAAGTACGGCAACCAATGGATCACTTTGTACTCTTGAAAGAAGGAGGGAACTTGGTGAGAACGACACTATGGTTGCGGTTAACAATGATAGCAATACATTTTGAGTAAGGGTAAATGTCAGAACGGCTGACACCAAAACAATCAATGTTCCTGCAATAGCGGTTGGAAATCGAACCGAAAATTCATTAAGTCCAAATAATCCCACAAACGGGGCGGTAATATATGAGTAGATGGCTCCCTTGTAGTCATCAAACGATCTAAGTGTTAAGGGGATTGGCTTACCATATTCATCTTTTCCGGTTTTCAAGAGAGAATACGCATTGTACCCAAATGCTGCTTCGTCAGCGTGAAATCCTTCTGGAATTTTCCCCAATTGCCAGAAACGAAAAAATAGAGATAGCAATAAAATGCTACCCATAATAAGCCATAGTGATCTCTTCATAAATTATTCCTTTGAAATTATCGAAGTCGTCATGTATGATACCTTCATATTATATCGCAATTGAGGGTTTGCATGAAAAAATCACTTATTTTTCTCATTCTGTTCTCCACACTTCTTTCTATTGTATTGTTTCTTCCATATTCTTTCCATCCGACAAATGCGCTTCCTAATTCTATAGATCCGGTCTTTTACGCATGGAACTTATCCCATAATGCTGATAATTGGTTTAAGGGAATCAACGCTTTACTAAATACAAATATTTTTTATCCTTTAACCAACACGATAGCGTATTCAGACACGCTCTGGGGGCAAAGTTTTTTTCTAAATCCGATTATTTGGATTACTCATAACCCTATACTTGCCCAAAACGTAGCTATAATTCTTTCTTTTCCTTTATCTGCGTTATCAATGTTTCTTCTTTCTATGTATTTTACCAAAAGTAAGTCTGCGTCCTTTGCTGCGGGTATATTTTATGCATTTTCATACCCGCGACTGTCTCAAATCGGACATCTACCCATGATCAGCAGTCAGTGGCTACCACTTTATATACTCTATCTGTTCAAATTTCTAGAATCAGGAAAACTGAAAAATGTAATTTTATTATGCATCTGGTACGTACTTTCTATAACCTCCAGTATTTATTTTGGCGTATTTCTTCTTCCAGTTACCGTTGTTATTGTAATTGGTGACTTTCTTAAAAAAATGCACACACATACGCTATATAAGTATAAAGAACGATTTGCAGTACTTTTTTCCATCATCATTCCTTTTATCGTAATAGTAAGCATCGTACTTTTTCCCTATATACGATTAAAGGTAGAAAATCCGGAAATAAAACGCAGTATAGATGACGTCACGCATCTCCGCGCGAGTCTCATAGATTACATCAGCGTTCTTCCAACAAGTCTTAATACCTATAAGCTTCCAATAAACACAAACGAACATGTTCTTTTCCCAACGTTCACACTGATTCTGCTTGCACTTCTTGGTCTAGTCACTTCCCGTAAACACAACAAATACATGGTGAGTATATTTGTATTAATAGCATTTTCCTCGTTTATTCTTTCGCTGGGAAACGAACAATCGTTTTCAATCGGTTCATTTTCAACAGGTACATTGAAAATGCCCTATTATTATCTCTATAAATATTTTCCGGTATTCCAGATAGTCCGAGTGCCGGCCCGTTTCGGAATTTTTGTCATCCTTTCGTTAAGCATGCTCGCGGCATGGGGCATAAAAGACTTATCAAAGTCATTAAAAGCAAGATGGATTATCGTTATATTTTTAATCTTCCTTATCGAAATATGGCAGACTAACACACCATATGTTCCTATAGCCTCGATGCCGAAAGTTTATCAATGGATTCTCGAACAACCGGAGCCGATTATTCTCGCAGAGGTGCCCATTTCTTTGTTCTACCATGGAAATATAATGGAAAATCAGCTCTACCGAACTTACGGAACGCTCCAAAAATCCGATACCTACGCTCTTGAGACATATCGGGTATATTTTTCCGTATTCCATAAGAAGCGTATGATAAACGGGTATAGCGGGTTTCTTATGGAGAGCTATAATAAACTAACGGAAACTCTGGAAAACTTCCCTGCAGACTTTTCGATAAAAGAATTACGGGATATCGGTGTCACCCATGCAGTTGTGCATATCCGGCAATATGAGAATGAAAAAAGAAGTGACATAATAAAAGCATTAGACAGTTCACCATTATTAACTCTGTCGTATTCGAACGACGATGATCTTGTGTATACGATTCATAAATAGAAATAAAACCCATGAAACGACTGATCCTTCTAATCAAAAATCCTTTGTTAATTCTTGGGTTTATTACTGTTATATTTTTTTGGCAGGTATTTATTAGAGGGTACGTCCCATTTCCCGGTGATTTACTGCTTTCGGAATATAATCCCTGGCGGCAGAGTTCATACTTCGGATACACGCCAGGAGCGGTACCGAATAAAGCCCAATATTTTGACACAATTCGGGAATTCTATCCCTGGCTGGATTTCACTGTTGGCGAGATTAAAAAAGGAAACGTGCCGCTCTGGAATCCATATAACTTTTCCGGACAACCACACATTGCCAATTACCTTACTGCAGTTTTTTATCCGTTTACCTTACTCTATTTTATTTTCGGCACCATCAACGGATACTCCCTCATGATTATGCTTGCCCCGTTCTTAACGTCTGTATTTATGTATTTGTATGCCAAAAAAATCGGGATCTCCACAATAGGATCTTTGTTTTCTGCATTGATACTTGCCTACGCTTCATATATGGCCGATTGGCTGGAATTCGGCGTTGTAGGCCATACGCTTGCATGGTTTCCGCTGATACTCTATGCACTAGAAGGCTTACGATCAAACGGACATATAAAACATCTTTTAATCTTTACGTTTGCGATGTCAGCGTCATTACTTGCCGGATATCCAATGGATTTTCTGTTCTATTTTGGTTTTGCTTTTCTCTATTGGATATATATTGCATATGTAGATTCTAAAACAAAGGAACAACCGTTTATTGCATTAGTCACCCGCGCACTACCATGCTTTGCATTCTCTTTACTCATTGGAGGTATACAGCTTTTTCCCGCTATAGCATACTTCCTCAAATCAGCAAGGACCTCTGTACCGTACGAATTCTTTATAAATAATATGCTCGTCCAACCATATCAGCTGATTATGACCCTGATACCTGATTATTTCGGAAATCCCGTCACAAAAAACTATTGGCTTACAACATCATATGTAAGCTTGACGTTATCTTTTGGCATTGCATCTCTCCTATTTGCATCCGTATTTATCTTTAATCTGCGTAAAAAAGATTTTATCATTCATTACCGGGAAAACCTGTTTATCGCTTCTCTCTTGATCATCTATTTACTTATAGTGAGAACGCCGCTCACTGAACAGTTATATAAAATTAATATTCCGCTTTTTTCGACGAGCTCACCGACCCATCTGTTAACAATTGGTATTTTCATATGGAGCATTCTGGCAGGGCGGGGCTTTGATCTCTATCTTAAAAACAAAGAAAAATTATATATGCTCATCCCCGTTGCTCTCGCCTTTTTCCTCGCGTGGGTGGGTATTCTCTTCATTCCTAAAGTGTATCAAGTTGTCGCTTTACGCAACAGCATATATTCTTCCGGAATTTTTGTCGCACTATTGATCTTGTTTTTTCTCGGATCCAGAAAAATGAGCCTGAAAAAATACATAATTATACTTATAATCCTCGTTACAATTCTTGAGCGGTTTGTCGCGTTTCAGAAATTTAATCCGTTTACGCCCAAAGCATATGTCTATCCTCCTTCGGATGTACTGACGCAGCTTCAATCCATATCCGGGATCGACAGATTTTATGGGTACGGGACTGCAAAAATTGAATCGAATATAGGCACGCTATATAAGCTGCACTCAACAGACGGTTTCGGTGCCATAAATTATGCTTTCTACAATGGATTTATTCGTTCATCGAATGACGGTAAAATCGTAACGAAATTCACCCATATTAACCGCAGTGTCGCGGAAATTGCCCCGGGGTATGGAAAGGATGATCTGCCTGATAACCAATACCGACTGAGAGTCATGGATGCACTGGGTGTAAAATATATCCTTGATCGGGTCGAAAACCCAAAAGACGATGCTACATTTCCACCCGATCGATTCACCAGAATCTGGAATAATAACGACGGATGGGTAATCTATAATAATACTTACGCCGCCCCGAGATACTTTTTAACAGACAAAATAAAATATTACCGTACTGATGAAGAATTCGAACATATATTCTTTGATCCAAGCTTTAATCCAAGAGACACGATATTGTTAGAAAAACGTGTTGAACCGCTCATTCATGTTCTTCCGGCAAGCCAAAAAAACGTTGAACTTGTAAGCTATGAATCCAACCCCATACAATTTCGAACCACTACCGATACACCGCAAATTCTTTATATATCAGATACCTACGATAACGGATGGAAATCATTTATTGACGGTAAAGAGACAAGAATGATGAAAGCAAATTATGCATTACGGGCGATAAATATCCCGGCCGGAACGCACTCCGTTGTCATGAACTACGCGCCGGACGAGTTCATATACGGCATAATCGTATCACTCATAGGCTTCATACTTTTCACAGTATTTTTATCGGTAAGGGGCGGCCAAAACATTAAAGCGCGCCGTTGATGCCTGTGTCGATTCAATAAAATCTTCAAATACACTATCGGAAATCTTAGCAATATCTACCCTGATCACGTTGATGTCATTATTCGTATAATACGTTTGCAGAAACGATGCTGATGTCGTAGATCCGATAAGTGAGCTTGGGGCATTGATAATATATGAAATCGAATTTTGTTTTAACATGGAGGCAACCTCAATAATATTTTTTGAAGTAATAATTATTGATGCAGTTTGTTTTCTTTTTGCAACCTCAGAGGAAGATGCCTTAAACCAATTTAATAACTGCTCTCCTGAATAGTACATCGGCCTATCAAGTAACATGCTAAATACTGGTCCTTCTATATCAAATTTAAAATAACGCGGGTTTATCAAAAATACATCATTCGGATTTGTTCCGTTTCTGATGGCTATTGCACCATCAAGAATATTTTTCGAAATCGAAAAGCTCCGTTTATTAAAAAGATCAGAAATATTCCGATATGTTCTGTATATTGGTCTGGGTACCGTCAGAAAAACGATAAAAAGCGCAATAATTACACCCAATCGTTTGTGTCCTTTTTCGGTGACGTAATTGGTGACCAGAGCAGCATATAAAGACGAAAATATAAAAACGGAAATAAGAAAATTAAATGTATTCGACTCACCGGTATCTTGATTGTAGAAAAATCCCAAAATAAAGCTTGTAAGTAGTGCCGGAAACATAAAAACGTGAAACCCAAGCGGTAATTGTTTTAACGTTTTTTTATTATTAAACAGGGCAATGACCTTTGTCCCGTAGATAGCTACTATATAAATTGCAGTAAACACGATATTAAAAAACATAACCTGTATCCATTTATGATCCCCCTCATAAATAATTCGTGCCTGTTCCAACCTCAACAGATTCAGCCACGGTTGAACGATAAAATTTTGCGCTCTCCAAAAACCCAAATAATATAACCCACCTGCTCCCGCATTTGTCTGGAAATAAATAGGAAGAACAACCGTCGCGGTAATGAGTCCGATGATTGCTGACGTTTTTGACTTATGTTTAACAGCATCAAATAGAGCAATACTCAACAATCCAACATACATGAAAAAAGCTACATATATTTTCATACCTGAAATACTAGCAAAGAGAAGACTAGTTGCAACGACTGCTATTACAGAAGGTTTCTTACGGACGTAAAATAACATTGTCATTGCGGCCACTCCAACCAATACAGCCATAGCCCTCGGGTAGTTCGCCAAAAATCCCGAACCGTCCTCGAGAGAACTCATGGAAAAATACGGAGCACTTTTTAACAATGCGATTATCCAATAGATCGCATCACTGCCGAAATAAAAGAAAAAAATAGTCCACAACCCCAAATTCCTGGTTCCTCCCATCTGCCAGACCAAGCCTAACAATAGTATTCCCATCATTATGGACATAAGTACAGTGGAATATTGAAATTGAGTCTGAAAAACGGGAATCCTAAAAATACGCGAGGTCTCACCTATCACAATATTTGACCAATAATGATAGTTTTTAAACAATTCGCCTGTCATACCCGGATGTTCAGGTGGAATCGAATGCATAATTTCCCTGGATAATGATCCATAAAGAAAATTATCATTTGCATTACCACAGCAATAATATGCAGTGCCTTTAAATACCACACCGGTAAACCATATAGTCGAAAGCTGCATAAAAGATCCGGTAAGTATTATCGCCCACATTGTCCAGGTGATCTTATACTCCCTGACATTTTCAGCTGTTTTCTTTTTCCTTAACCCTTTTAACCACATCAGAAAGCACACGAGTAAATAAACGTACGTTCCATAGCGCATGTTTAGATACCCGAGAACGTATCCCTGATAGGCAAATAACACCATACCGAGGGTCACAGATAGCGGAATTTTAAATATTCTCGGAATGCTCACTTTAGCAAGTGAAAGAGAACCCGGAATATAATAGGCGAAAAACACGACTATAAAATAGAAGAAAAACTGCAGCCAAAATATTAGATCTGTCAAAGAAAATGTAGGCATATTTAACGTGCCACGTAAGTCTCGCAAAAAGCCTGAGCGCTCAAGTGCTCGATATCCAAGTCTTTCATGATAAATTTCTCCGGATATGGCTTCAGTTGATACTGGACACACTGCGTATCGTTATAAATTCTAAATTCCTCCCCACCGTCTTTCAGACGGGTAATTTTCAAAAACTCATCCGTCACAGAGAGAGATCCGCATCCCGAATAATACACGACAGTAGTATTGGGAGGAATAATTACATTTCTATCACATCCTAAAAAAGATATATGATTTATTTGTATATTATTACTTGCTAATGCCTGTCGAATTGCAGACATATTTTCCTTTTGTATACTATTGCTGTAGAACAAATATTTCTTATATATGTCTATAGTTCGCGGAGAATAAACAATGATCGTTTGATCCTTTTTCTGAATCTGCAGATATTTCGACATAGTTCTAAGAGAAAAATCAAAATGACCAAACAACGGATGTTGAAACCAGTAAACTTGAAGGAAGTTCCCCAATGACAGACCATATGCAATAACAACGATACACAAAACATATTTTCTGTATTTCGGTAACGATTCCTGAATTATTTCATTTATGCCGAATCCTATGAACATAAGCAAAAATGGAAACATCATAACGAGATGAGGCGTAAAATCTTCCGTGCTCGCACCATGAATAAGATGCGGAATAGTACCGACTGCGGTGAACATGCATATATACAACATTTTCCGCTTATATCTGATAAACATCATTATGATCCCGACCAGAAGAAACAGAGCGTCAATAAAATAAAACAAACCGTGAGTATAAATGGAATAAAATGTATCGCCGTAGACGAAAAGAAAATTAAACGACAAAGTCTTCAATAGTTTCGTTATGATAATGGATGACATAATCGTGTATTTATTCACATAGACATCAACGAGAGGACTGCGTATCGATACTCTTCTCATGCTGTCGACAGTTTGAGAAATAACCGGATCATTCACTTGAATAATTTCAGAGAGTCTTGTCGAACCTTTTGCTACAGATAAACTATAAACAAAAAAGCTTAAAAAAATAATAATCGTTAAAAACAAAATTATTATATTTTTCTTATTCCTCCGGTCAGGAAATGTCTTCAAAACGTAGACGCATGTAATGAAAACAATCGGAAGCAATATAATTTTTGTACCTATATACGAATAAAACGCCAGCATAAACAGAGGCAGTGACCAGAGAAGATATTTTCCTTTACGCGCCAGCATGATATACATTGCCCATAAGTAAAAACACACCGCAGGAACCATATCGTACGCTGTCCTTCCTATATATATCCCCCATGGATTTATTGCCGCTACCAGTCCCGTTGCCACTGCTACCCGGGTATTAAAAAATTCACGAACAAGGAGGTAGAGGCCCAGTAACGTTAATACGCTCAGTATGGCTGAGGTCAATCTCGCGGATAAAAGAGAAAATTGCATCATACCAACAACCGGTACATTGATGAGATACGGCAGTTCTGCCTGTAATTCATCCGGAGGATATTTAAATAATAAAACACTCAACGGATTCCATGTTCCTGTAAGATCCTTGCCAGTCACAGCAATACTTTTCGCCTCAAGGATATACGTAAGCTCATCACCGCCAATTGCACTGGGAATTCTATCAAGCCAAACGATACGCAAAAGTGTACCGATCATTAATATGAAAAACATAATTATCCAATGTTTTTTTATTAGTTGCACCATATGCATACACCTCTGCTTACTCTAAATAAGGCAAATTCCCGGCATTGTTCCAATTTTGTTTTGATATTTCTGCACTTATGACATACGCGGTTTCCCCTGATGGATATGTTATATTTGCCAATCGCGCGGTACCGGGAAGGACTTCTGACGGAGTTCCCACATACAGTGCACGCGGGTTTAGCGGTACTCCGGTATTCATAAACGTGTGAAATTCATATATATCAAATGCATTTCTTTCTTCATCAAATTTACCGGATTTAGTCCCACCGAATGATAGGTATTTCGCAGGATCATACCTAAGATAATATAAGAAAAATATATACGGTTGATCCAAAGACGTCGATACGATAACTTTGTCAAACTTATCCTGCATCGAACGCACCGTTTGTACAACCTGCTGGTGTCCATACTGCCATTCTGAGGCATAATCTATGGGCATATGAATATAATATTGATGCAGATAGAATAAAGTCGAGAAAAAAATAATAAAAGCAACTATACCTAATAATATTTTTCGATATAATGGCCTTACCAAACTCTTATATATCTGAAATAATCCCAATGAAACAAATATTTGTAACGTGGGTAAAAAATCTAATGCCCTGACTGGGTGAGGCAAGGCTCTCGTTGGAGCAGATGCGATGGGGGCTATGATAAACCACAAAAACAATAAATACTTACTCTTGCCCTTCATGTTGGCGGCGACATGAAAGCCGTACAACAAGACCGGAAGCTCCCATAGGTACATGAGTCCGACACCTGGTGCATGAAATTTTCCCTGAACAATTTCTGAAAAAAAGAAATTTGGGTCGTAATGCGCTAAATAACCTTTAAGGATAACTGATATGTCCGCAAGTCTGTGGTTGTGATAGATATTTGACAACGGTAGGCCGGATGCTTCATCTATCTGCCTCCATGAAATGATACGATTTAGCGGCCCTACATCCCCTAAAGCGCTCACTCCCCTGGCTCTCACGAGCCCCTCAGGAGATAGAGACAACAGGAGAAGAGGCGTACTGATAGCAATAAACATAAATAAACCAATAGCAAAAAATATCTTATTTTGTAATACACCGCGGTAATAAATTATTATAAATCCCACCACAATCATCGGCACAAAAACTCTTGAACTGTGGTAGGTCCATACAGACAATCCCAATGCTAAAAACGCGGGTACATATAACACACGTCGTTTCAGTGCTTTTATAAGCAACAGTATTCCCAAAACATTAAAAAATACCGCAATGTTTGCTTCGTATGCAGACCGGGAAAATTGCAGATGCCACGGCGATATTGCAAGCAGTAAACTTGCGATAAGGGCAATGCTTACGTTCGAGAATAGTGCAACAACGAGAAAATACGTAACACCAACGGTGAGAATTCCCAATAGAGCAGAAGGCAGTCTGACGCTGAAATCATTTAATCCGAAAACAGCAATGCCCGGAACGCTTAGATAAATATAAACCGGCATTTTAAAATCATCGAACGACTGGAACAGAAGTGGAAATTTTTTCCCGTATTCATCTTTTCCTGTCTTCAAAATTGAAAAGGCATTATATCCGATTGCTGCCTCATCTGCGTTGAGGCTCGTCGGAACGGCACCTAACTTGTAAAATCTCAACGTCGCCGCGACAAGGAGTATGATTGCCAACACGATAATTTTCTTATCTAACCGCATACGCTTCTTTTATTGGTAAACGATAATAAATGCCAGAGTTCCGTCTTCTCTATATATTTTTTTCTGGATTTGCGTAGCCGGTATGACACACGTTCCGCTATCGACATACAAAATTCTCCCTGTTTTGGGGAATCGATCAGATCCGTTAATTGATGGACAAAATTCTTTGGCAAAAATAAATTTTCCGAATCCACCAAAGTCTTTATCTTTTGGAGACCCTTCTTTCTGATATGTGAAAGGATCATAACTCATAAAAAATAAAATATGCGGATACATTCCACCCGATGTCTTAGTTACAATAATATGATCATATTGATCATAAACATCCTTTACTGATAACACCATTTCTTTAAATCCATTAAATCTGTATATCGTTTCATGAGATGAAGCATGAACGAAATACTGATGTAAAAAATAAACAACATTAAGTGTAAACACAAAAATAATCAATAATACCGCAAAATTCCATTTCTTTTTGAGCAATAGAGTAACAAGTTTTACAACCCCATATCCTGCTAGGATTTCTAACATAGGAAACATAACGATAGAACGCTGCACGTTCGGTATGTCATCCGATGTGATTGATGCCACAAGTGGAGCGATAAAAAGCCATAAAATTGGAAGAAAAACAAGACTTGTTCGTTGTGTGAATAAATACACAAATCCGATAAGGATGAATGGTAATTCTGAAAGAAGCAACAGGCCTATATTTGGCACTTTGTACCATATTGGTCTACCTCCACTCATAAACAAATATTTACCTGTAAAATAATCAAAATAATTTGTAATAAACGTAAGGGGATAATTGATAATCTTATTATGGAATACTCTTGCAACAAGCAGAGGAACAGACCGTGACCCATCTTCACGCAATTGTTCTTCCATAACTAATCTTGTCTCCGGTGAACCAAATATGTTTACCTGATTAAACCTACCCGTACCTCCTTTTACAACAAATATTAGTAGAAATGATACGAAAAATACTGCAATGCCATAGAGTAACCCGGTACGTTTAAACTCCTTACTATATGTTTTGTTACTTTTCCAAATAAGACTAAACATGCTAATCAACAATAAGGGAACAAATATTCGGGGAGAATGATAAAAAAAGAAACTGATAACGAGTGAAACAAAACCATACGGAAGTAAACGACTATCCTTTGTGTTTAAACTGCGTACAATAATCCCTACACCTGTTAGTATAAAAAACAACGCGACTATTGATTCTGCGCTTGCGCGGGATGATACGACATGCCAAGGGGAAATTGCTATCAGAAGACTGCAAAATATCGCAAGTTTTTTATCCTTAAACAAAGAGAGAACAAAAAAGTAGAATGCTACAACAGTCAGCGTTCCGAATACAGCACCCGGAAGCCTTGTAGCAAATTCATTTAATCCAAAAAAAGCAATCGGAATAATCGTAAGATAATGGTACCCAGAAGGCCTATTATCCCCGAACATGTCAATATAGAGCGGAAACCTGTTTCCATGCTCATCTTTACCGGTTTTAAGCATGGAATACCCGTTATATCCAAGCGACGCTTCGTCAATATGAAATCCGACGGGAAAACTATCAAGCCGGTAGATGCGCAAAAAACCAGCAAGGAGAACGACAAATACTAGCAAAATATAATATTTCATGTCACATTACTTATTTTTCTATATTATACACGCTCACAAGCGGAACATCATCAATAGAGACTGTGTAAACAGGTTGTTGAGTCTGAACAATTCTTGCTACAAACGGATCACGTACAAATAGCCCTTGCCGCATAGAAATAATTATGTATTTACAAGCGTCTCTTTCTGCGTTAAACACGACTCCCGGCTCCAGACTCCCCATTGCTTGATAATAATAAAATGGATTGGTGGTCGGCGATACACACATCATATCTTTTTTATTTGCATTCATCCAGGATAAAATAGCCAAATTCGCATTTCCCCAATAATCAGTCTCAAAACCCATTTGGTAAGCTCCGTGAATACCTCCGACAATTTCATTGTAATAGGCTGATTCCCACGGATGAATCCGAATAACCGACTGATAAACTGTTACCATCCATGCAGACAAAATAATTATCATTCCAATGCTACGCAATGATGGACGAAGCGAACTGATAATTACCGCTATCCCTCTGCCCGCCACTAAACAAACAAAAGGGAAGCACGCTAAAAAAAGCCGCACCCAATCATAGCGATACACCCAAGGCAGTGAAAAAAATACTATCGGAAAAAGCGCATTCATTAATATTAATCTATCCCATGTCCTACCTTTAAATATCGCGTATGTCGCGCCAATAAAAAATAATACAAGCACAAATACCGGCGTTGTAGTCAAAAACATCAGAGGTGTATACCACCATGGAGCATGCGGATATATTTGTCCAAAAATATATACCGACGGACTCGTGTGTTCAAGTTGAATTCTAAAATATTCGCTTACATGTGCAATAGGTGATGTCCAAAGCCACGGCCACCCCACTACGTAAACTAAGAACGCAATAACAATAAGATATCCCAATCTTTTGATAACATTTCTTTTTGTTCGCCGATAATACCAAAACAAATACATAGCGATTGGAATAAAGAGTAAAAATCCATGTAATTTTGTAAGGAGAGACAAACCAACGATTACCGCTGAAATAGTTAACCATTTATAACTCGTCACACCTTTCATTCCCGTCACGACGGCAATAAACCAAAGAGATGCTATCGCGTAATCTAAAGTAACGAGCGGCGTCAAAAACAATACGTGGGGTAATAACGAATACATAAAGGGTAGTACAATCCCAAAAAGATATCCAAACTGTCCGATGGCAATATAGGAAAAAACTAATATAAACGGAAATACAAAAAGAAGCGAGGAGATACGATATCCTCTTGTATTATCTAGTATTCGCAATCGCTGGGTCAGCACCTCATGTGTAATTCCGGTGAGAATCTTCCTTAACGGCGGGTGTAAATCAAGTGTTGCACGGAAAACATTATCTTTTTTTGTTAATTCAGGTTTTTTCATCCATGCAACATACATATCTCCACTGACCATATATGTTGGCTCATCCCATGTAATACCAAAATCATTCAATAAAAGTAGAACAATAAATGAAATTACCGCAGCAATAACAAAAGATGTGGTTAATCGTTTACGATCCATAGCTTGGAATCATGAAGCCGATGCACAACAATCTCAGGCAGTTTTTGGAGGGCGAGAATATACCCCTGAATCATAAACCAGTCCTTATGCATCATAGTCTGAAAGAACCGGATAGGCGTCCATACGATGTGATCGAACATAATTGATATGTCTGTTAGATTTTTCCAAATAAATATAAACTGATTTCTATACGCAAT